>JAIUMT010000090.1 GCA_022565415.1 Balneolales bacterium
CATCTAGATTAGAAAATGGCTCATCCAGAAAGATAATTTCCGGCATAGGTGCAAGGGCTCGAGCCAACGCAACACGATGCTGCTGACCTCCCGATAACTCATGAGGCTTTCGATTGGCAAAATCGGCCAATCCGGTTAAAACCAACATTTCCTGAATTCGAGCTTCCTTGTCGGACTTGCTGAATTTACCTAGTCCGAAGCCAACATTGTCGTGCACATTTAAATGCGGAAACAACGCATATTCCTGAAAAACGAACCCAATCCCGCGTTTTTCAGCCGAGACGTTCGTGTGCTGACACTCAATAACTCGGTTACGTAGCTCTACAGAACCTGAATCAATTCGCTCAAACCCGGCCATTATACGGAGGGTGGTAGTTTTTCCACATCCACTCGGACCTAAAATGGCGAAAATCTCATTCGAGTCAACCGAAAAGGAAACATTATCGACAACCTTGTTGCCGGCTTCGAATTCTTTGGATAGTCCGTGTACTTGTAACAGACAGCTCATGATTTACTCCATTCTCTACTAAATAAAATGCCCATAAAAACGGAAGAAAATACTAAAATTGTGAGTGCGAAAGGAGCAGCCTCCGCAAACATTGCTTCATTTGAGTAGCTCCAAACGTTTAACGCCAGGGTTTCGAATCCGATTGGCGATAACAAAAACGTGATTGGAAGTTCCTTCATACACGATAAGAAAACCAGTGCAGCCCCTGCAATAATTCCATTTTTCAATAAAGGAAAGGTAGATTGCATAAATGCCTGAAATGGGGGAAGTCCTAATGATCTGGCTGCTTCTTCGAGTCGTGGTGGTGTTTGGTACAACGCACTTCTCACCGGACCAATCGCTTCGGCCAGGAAATGGAGCGAATAGGCGATTACCAGTAATGTAACGGTTTGGTATAAAAACGGGGCCGAGTTCAGACTAAAAAACACAAACGCCAATGCCAGAGCGAGGGGAGGGGTGGCGTAGCCGAAATAGGCGATTCGCTCAACTCCGCGTGATAATGCGGATGGATATCGAACGCCAATATAGGCCAGTGGCACGGCAAGAGCGGCGGTGACCAATGCTGCAGGTGCGCTGGCGCTAAACGACATGAATAGCACTTCGGGCAAACCACTCCAAATGGAACTACTCAGGCTTCGGCTCATCCAGAAAAAGATGGTCCCAACCGGAACAATGATGGCAAAGAACATCAGGAGAGCGAGTCCTGCATAAGCCGGATATTTTTTAACACCCAATTTGCTGATGCGCATTTTTCGTGCGGTTCCGGTGCTGGACCGGTGGAAAAGTTTCCCGCGCAAGAGTCGGTATTCTGCAATAAGGATGGTAGCCGTGAGTGTGAGCAACATCAGGGCAAGCCACGCTGCGTAAATTCGGTCGTATGAGGCAGAATACTGCAAAAACAGGGCGTAACTGAACGTTTCGAACCGCATAAGCGACACCGCTCCGAAATCGCCTAAAACATAGAGTCCAATGATGAGAACTCCTGCAAGAAACGCTGGCCTCAGCTGCGGAATTACCACATTGAGGTATACATTTTGGGATTTCATGCCGAGTGAGCGGGCGGCTTCTTCAAGCGACGGATCCAATCCCATAAGTCCCGATCGTAAATTTAAGTACATATACGGATAGGTGTACAAACTGATGGCCACCAACGATCCCCAGTAGCCACTCAGGCGCGGCACTTCGAATCCGAATAGTAGCGCTGCCGTGCCGTTTTCTCCGCCCAAACCCAGCAATGCGTATGCCAGAATGTATCCGGGAATGGCCAGAGGCATGATGGAAATCAGCGTGATTAATTTCCGGGCTTTGATGTCGGTTCGCACAGTTAACCAGGCTAGCGGAGCCGCGATTAACGTGGTCGTAATCAACACTCCCAGCGTAAGCTTGATGGTATTGCTAAACAACACCAAATTTCGGTATCGAAAAATAAGGTCCGACGACGTAGCCCAATCCGCTTCGGTAGCGCGAACAACCAAATAGATTAATGGAATGAATCCGCCCGCGGCAACCAAAATTGCCGGAATCAAAAAATAAACCGGCGGCAACTTCCGAATTTTTGTCAAACTTATAATAGTCCGACCTCCCGAAGCAGTTTTAGCGTTTCCTCAAGATTGGCCAACGATTCCAGGTCGATATCGGGGGAAAGCTCGATTACCGGCTCCGACTCGCTTTCGCCGGGCAACTCGCCCACCTCCGTTACCGAATATTCATACACTTCGGAGGCAAACCAGTTCTGAGTTTCGTCGCTAAGTAAAAAACGTACGAATTCTTCGGCAGCCGATCTCTTTTCGGAAGGTTTTGTAATAGCAATTCCGGCAACGTTTACCATATTTCCGACATCACCCGCCTCAAAAAAAGCATTCGATACAGGAAAGTTCGGGTCGGCAGCTTTCGATCGGAATAAATAATAGTGATTGGTTAGTCCGAGATCAGCTTCTCCTGCTGCTATACCTTGCAAAATGGCATTGTTATTGGCATAATTCTTAGCTCCGTTGTTGCGAATGCCCTCAACCCATAATTTTGTAGTGTCGTAGCCATGAATGGTAATCATCGCCGATATAAAGGACTGAAACGAGCCATTTGTTGGTGCCCAAGCTATTCTGTTACTCCATTTTGAGTCGGTCAGGTCGAAGAGTGTAGCTGGTAGGTCTGATGATTCCACTCTTCTTGTGGAGTAGGCCATTACCCGAGCCCGTCCGCTGGTTGCAATCCATAGTCCGGAGTCGCTGGAATATCGCGGTGGGACTTTGCTAAGAATATTTTCGGAGAGAGGGGCAAGTAGGTCAACTTTAGCTAAAGCTCCTAAAGCACCGGCATCCTGAGCCCAAAATATGTCAGCAGGAGTTCGGTTTCCTTCCTCAATAAGTGCCACAGCTAGCTGGGTCGTTCCGCCATACTTAACTTCTACCTTAATTCCGGTTTGCTCTTCAAAACGCTCAATTATCGGGTCTACCAAAGCTTTGCTTCTACCCGAATAAATGACCAGATCGGAGGAGCTGCGGTTGTTGTAAACCAAAAATAAGGCTAGAGATATCGCTACTACTAATAATATAAATCGTTTCATAGTTGGGAAGAATAATAGTAAAAATGGGCTGCATGATCGATTTCTGAGACACTCAGGGGACAATTGGTTCAAATAATACGGCATTGACCATCGATAGCATGCTAAACAAGACTAAATCTAAATAAAAATAGATCAAATTGCTCTAACAATTTGTCTTGCCGTAGGGTTCTCCATTTATTTTACGAATGTAATCGAGGCGAATGAGGCGATCGCCTTCAATTTTGAGAAACTCTTCACCATTTTTACTGAATAAATCGACCAGAACAACGTTAATAGTTTCTATGGCATTGCCATCTTCGATGCTGAGCTCTATCGACTTACCCCGGGATATTGCCAGCGCGAGTTCGTCGTATAGAGTGCAGGAAACAGGAGAATATGGTTTCATCATTGGTGCGATTTCGGATTTCTCAATATAAATCCGTATTTTTACAAGTCTGTAGATTTTTTGATTCAGCAGAAATGCTACCCTGCAGATATCATCATTTTAGTTATTACCACGCCTTACTCTTATGCAAGACATCCGAAATATAGCCATAATTGCCCACGTAGATCACGGAAAAACGACCTTGGTCGACCAAATGCTACGCCAAAGCGGAACCTTCCGCGAAAACCAGGAAGTTGCCGAAAGGGTAATGGACTCGAACGACCTCGAGCGCGAAAAAGGTATCACCATCAGCGCAAAAAATACCGCTGTTAAATGGAAAGATACCAAAATTAACATCATCGATACTCCTGGTCACGCCGATTTCGGTGGCGAAGTTGAACGTATTTTGAAAATGGTTAACGGGGTAATTTTACTCGTTGATGCTGCCGAAGGCCCACTTCCGCAAACCCGTTTTGTACTTAGAAAGTCGTTGGCTCTGGGTTACCGCCCAATCGTACTTATTAATAAAATTGACCGTGGTGATGCACGTCCGGATGCCGTTCTAAACGAAGTATTTGACCTTTTTGTCGGACTCGATGCCAGCGACGAGCAGCTCGATTTCCCGGTTCTGTACGCAGTCGGAATTAAAGGATTTGCAAACCGTTCGTTAGACGGAACCTCACAAGACCTCAGCGAATTATTCGACCTCATCGTCGACCACATTCCGCCTCCGGCCGCAATACGCGACACATCGTTCAAGATGCTCGTAAGTAACGTCGAGTGGAACGATTATCTAGGCCGAATCGCTGTCGGACGTATCGAACAAGGCGTTGTGAAAAAGAATCAGGATGTAGCCCTTGTTGAGCGTGGCGGTAAAGTGAAGCAAAAAGCTCGTGCTACCAAATTATTTACGTTCTCAGGTCTGGAGCGAATTCCGGTTGATGAAGTTTATGCCGGTGATATCGTCGCCTTAGCTGGATACGACAGCGCAAATATCGGAGACACGCTTACATCTGATGCCGATCTTGTGCCTCTCGATTATTTCGATATCGACATGCCAACGATTGCCATGTACTTCCGCGTAAATGATTCTCCATTTGCCGGGCTGGAAGGTAAATTCGTTACTTCGAACATGATTAAAGATCGCCTCACAAAAGAAACCCGTACGAATGTTTCGCTGAAGGTTGATCCGACAGAAAACCCGGATGTATTCAAGGTTGCCGGTCGTGGCGAATTACAATTGGCTATTCTGATTGAAACCATGCGTCGTGAAGGATACGAATTCGCAGTTTCGCGTCCGGAAGTTGTTCTTCGTGAAATCGACGGTGTGGTTCACGAGCCTATCGAAGAAGTTGTAATTGATGTGATGTCTGATTACTCAAGTAAAGTTGTCGACATTTTACTGAATCGTAAAGGTATCATGGTTTCGATGAATCAGGAAGGCGACAATACCCGGGTTGCATTTAAAGTTCCATCCCGCGGATTGATTGGTTTTAGAAACGATGTACTTACCGAGACTAAAGGTACGGCCATGATTCACCAGCAGTTTGATGCATACGAACCTTTCAAAGGTGATATTTCAGGACGTTCAAGTGGAGCGCTTATTGCTATGGAGAATGGAAACGTAACGGGTTACGCACTCGAAGGCGTTCAGGATCGTGGCATATTTTTCTGCGAGCCGGGAGATCCCGTTTATATTGGTCAAGTCGTTGGCGTGAACAACCGAGTTGACGATATGGTACTGAATGTGGTTAAGAAGAAAAACCTTACCAACCACCGTGCTGCCCAAACTTCCGACTCAGTGAAGATTGGTGTGGCTAAAAAGATGAGTCTTGAGCAATGTCTTGAGTTTATCGACGATAACGAATTACTCGAGATTACGCCAAAGAGTATCCGTATTCGCAAGAAGTACCTCGATCACAACGATCGTAAGCGTTTCGAAAAGAAGAAATCAGACTAACTCATACTGAAATATTGTGCCTTTGCGGAAAAGTATCGTTCAAATACTTTCCGCAGGCCTTTATGCCGGGGCTGCTCTAGTTTCGGATCTTCTTTTAGAATTTGCTGAGCCAACGCCCGCGTTTCCTGAACCAATAGGTGGTCGTCGACGATGTCGGCAAATCGGAAATCGGGCAGGCCACTTTGCTTGGTCCCCAGAAAGTCACCCGGACCGCGAAGTTTCAGGTCGACCTCCGCAATTTCGAATCCGTCGTTGGTTCTGGCCATAGTTTCCAGGCGCACCCGTGCATCTTTGCTTCGCTTGACATCCGTCATCAGAATACAAAAGCTTTTCCTTTCGCCGCGCCCAATTCGACCTCTGAGCTGGTGCAATTGCGACAATCCGAACCGTTCGGCATGTTCCAGTATCATAATCGACGCATTCGGAACGTTCACGCCCACCTCAATAACAGTCGTTGAAACCAATATCTGCACCTCTCCCGCAGCGAAACGTTTCATAACCGCTTCTTTTTCGGCCGATTTCATGCGCCCGTGCACCAATCCGATTTCGAAATCCGGATAAATGCCCTTCAATTGCTCAAATCCCATGGTGGCGTCTTTTAGGTCCATGGCCTCAGACTCTTCCACGAGTGGAAACACGACATAGGCTTGTCCGCCTTTCGAAATTTCATCACGCACAAAACGATACATGTCGGGGCGATTTTTGTCGTACCGGACTACAGTGCTGATGGGTTTTCGGCCGGATGGGAGTCCTTTGATGAGTGAGATGTCGAGGTCGCTGTATAGGGTCATGGCTAGCGACCGGGGGATGGGCGTGGCCGACATGACTAACACATGTGGATGTTCACCCTTGCTGAGCAGATTGCTGCGTTGCAGAACCCCGAAACGATGTTGTTCGTCGATTACTGCGAGACCGAGTTTGTGAAACCGGACTTTATCCTGAATGAGGGCGTGGGTGCCGACGACAATGTGTGCGCCGCCACCTTCGATGTCGGTGAGCATGTCGCGTCGGAGGGGGGCTGATTGATTCCCCGTGAGAAGTCGTACGTTGACGCCAAGTGGTGCCAGGTAGTTGTTCAGGGTTTGAAAGTGCTGCTCGGCGAGGATTTCGGTTGGGACCATCATCGAAGCCTGGTAGCCTGAGTCTACCGCCATAAGCATAGCCGCGAGGGCAACGACGGTTTTGCCAGAGCCCACATCACCCTGAATGAGGCGGTTCATTTGCACACCGGAGTCCATGTCGAATGTGATGTCGCCAAATGCCAGGGATTGTCCCTCGGTGAATTCGAAGGGCAAAACGCCATGAAGGAATTGATCGGTAAGTTTCCCGGCTGTAAGGTGAGCCCCGGGATTTTTCGAAATGCGGTTGTTTCGAAGCCGCTGCATGCTGAGCTGAAACAGCAGAAGTTCTTCGAGTTTGAAACGACGGAGTCCGGCAGCTGGCTCGGTTAGACTTTGTGGTGCGTGAATAAATCGAAGCGAATCGGTTCGATTGGGCAGACGCAGGGCGGTAAGCAAATACTCTGGAAAATACTCCTCATACGTGCGGTTAAACAGCACTTGCTTCACCCATTTCTGGATAATGAGGCTGGTGATGAATGTATTCTTGAAGAAATTGGTCGAGGGATAAACGGGCACAATTCCGGCTCCCGAGTTATCAGAGGCGTCGATATCTTCCACGTCGGGGTGCGACATTGTGAGAGAGGACCCAAATTGCTTCACCGTGCCGAAAAACGAGACAAGATTGCCTTGCTTAAAGCGTTGCTTGAAATAGCTGAGGCCCTTAAACCAGACTCCGTTCAGGATGCCAGTGCCATCGTAGATGGTACCCTGAAGACGTTTCTTGCGTGCGAATCCAATTTCTTGAATCGATGTAATTTTGCCAATAACGGTAACGGAGCCCGAATATTCGTTTATGCCAGAAATCGGGAGAACGTTCGACCGGTCGATGTACCGTCGGGGGAAGAAGTAGAGTAGATCACTGATGGAGGCAATCTGTGAGTTGTGTAAAGCCTGGATTCGGGCGGGAGTGATTCTATGTAAATCGGATAGTTTCAAAAGATATAACTGATATACTGTTCTATAACAATAGGTCTATTTATTTGCGACTTTAGGGTCTAAAACCGAATAATAGGCAAATAATGCCAATGTTTGTGTGTTGGTGAGAACATAAACGAAGATAGTATTTGGATTATACGATGTTAATATGCTATATTTACAAGCTCTGTAAAAAATCAACTTAATCATTGAAATACCGTGCCAACGATTCAGCAGTTAATTAGAAAAGGTAGGAAAAGCAAGGTTAGTAAAACACCCGCTCCTGCACTTCAAAGTTGCCCTCAGCGACGAGGTGTTTGTACACGTGTGTACACAACAACTCCAAAGAAGCCAAACTCGGCTCTTCGTAAAGTTGCAAGGGTTCGTCTAACAAACGGCATTGAAGTTACCGCCTATATACCAGGTGAAGGACATAACCTCCAGGAACACAGTATTGTGCTCATTCGTGGTGGTCGTGTGAAGGATCTTCCTGGTGTGCGTTACCACATTATACGTGGCGCACTCGATACCGCCGGTGTAAACGACCGACGTCAAGGACGCAGCCTTTACGGCGCCAAGAAGCCGAAAGACGCTTCAAAATAATAGATAATCACTGGGTTCTAACCTGAATTCTTATTTCATACGAAAATGCGAAGAAGAAAAGCAGAAATACGCCATATCAAACCAGACGCGCAGTTTGCAGACAAACTGGTAACACGTTTTGTTAACTGTTTGATGAAAGATGGCAAAAAAAATACAGCTCGAAAGATCCTTTACCAGGCTTTCGAAGTAATTGAAGAAAAAACCGGCAAGCCCGGTATTGAAGTCTTCCGTGAGGCATTAGGTAATGCTGCTCCCGTACTTGAAGTTCGTAGCCGTCGTGTTGGTGGCTCAACTTACCAGGTACCCGTGGAGGTTCGCACCGAGCGAAGCACAGCTCTCGGTATGAGATGGCTGATTAACTCAGCTAAAAACAGAAATGACAAATCGATGTCGAGCCGTCTAGCTCGCGAACTGACTGATGCAGCCAATAATGAAGGTGGCGCCGTTCGTAAGAAAGACGAAACACATCGTATGGCCGAAGCGAATAAAGCTTTCGCCCATTTCCGATTCTAAAAAGTATTTTAACTCCCCAAGCTAATGACAGAAGCTCAAGTATTAGATCAACTCAAGAACACGCGTAATATTGGTATCATGGCCCACATTGATGCCGGTAAAACGACGACGACTGAGCGAATTCTATTTTATACAGGTATTTCGCACCGATTAGGTGAAGTTCATGATGGCGCCGCCACTATGGACTGGATGGAGCAAGAGCGTGAGCGTGGTATCACAATTACATCTGCTGCCACAACATGTAACTGGAAAGGCACTCGTATCAACATTATTGATACTCCGGGTCACGTAGACTTCACCGTTGAAGTTGAGCGTTCCCTTCGTGTTCTTGATGGTGCTGTAGCTGTTTTTTGTGCCGTTGGTGCAGTTCAGCCACAATCAGAAACAGTTTGGCGTCAAGCTAACAAGTACAAAGTTCCACGTATTGCATTCGTCAATAAAATGGATCGTACTGGTGCCGATTTCTTCAACGTAGTTGAAAAAATGCGTGCCAAATTGAACGCTAACGCTGTTCCGCTTCAAATTCCTATCGGAAAAGAAGAAGGCTTCAAAGGCGTTGTTGATCTCCTCGAAATGAAAGGTCATATCTGGGACGATGCAAACCTTGGTAAGTCTCTCGTTGAAATTGATATTCCTGAAGAACTCAGAGAATTAGCTGAAGAATACCGTAAGCAACTTATCGAATCTGTTGCAGATACTGATGAAAACCTAATGGAAAAATACCTCATGGAAGAGGAAATTTCTGTTGAGGAACTTCAGGCTGCCATTCGTAAAGCTACGCTGAATTTGTCTATCAACCCGGTTGTTTGTGGTACAGCATTTAAAAACAAAGGCGTTCAGGCTCTTTTGGATAATGTAATCAACTACATGCCATCTCCACTTGATGTTGCTGCTGTTACCGGTACCGATCCAGACGACGAAGAAAAAATTCTTACTCGTGAAGTAAGTGTTACTGCACCTTTCGCAGCTCTCGCGTTCAAAATCGCAACCGATCCTTATGTTGGTAAACTTACTTTTATCCGGGTTTACTCTGGTACTCTCGAAGCTGGTTCTTATGTAAAGAACACTTCAACCGGAAAGAAAGAACGTATTGGCCGATTGCTTAAAATGCACGCCAACACTAAAGAAGATATTAAAACAGTTCGCGCTGGTGATATTGCTGCCGCTGTTGGTATTAAGGAAGTTCGCACCGGCGACACCCTTGCCGCAGAAGACGCTCCTATCATCCTCGAGCAAATGGTATTCCCTGAGCCGGTAATTAAACTCGCTGTTGAGCCTAAAACCAAGGCCGATAACGACAAACTTACTACAGGTCTTGCCAAACTTGCTGAAGAAGATCCTACTTTCAAGGTTTCTGTTGACGATGAAACAGGTCAAACTACTATTGCAGGTATGGGTGAACTTCACCTCGAAATTATTGTCGACCGACTCAAGCGTGAGTTCAAGGTTGAAGCTAACGTTGGTAAGCCTCAGGTATCTTACCGTGAGACCATCACCAAACCGTTTGTTCACCGTGAAATCTACAAGAAACAAACTGGTGGTCGTGGTAAATTCGCCGACATTCAGTTCGAAATCATGCCTATCGAAGGAAACACTGGTTTCCAATTCGTAAATGAAGTAACTGGTGGTAACATTCCACGTGAATTCATCTCTCCAGTCGAGAAAGGCTTTAAGTCTGGTATGTCATCTGGTATTCAGGCTGGCTACCCAATTGAAGGATTAAAAGTCCGCTTATTCGACGGTTCATATCACGATGTCGATTCTGATGCACTTAGTTTCGAATTGTGTGCCCGTGCTGGTCTGCGAGAAGCTGCGAAAAGAGCATCTCCTATCATTCTCGAGCCGATTATGAAAGTTGAAGTAATCACCCCTGAAGAATATATGGGTGATATTATCGGTGACCTAAACAGTCGTCGTGGAATGATTTTAGGAATGGATAACCAGGTAGATGGGTCAATTATTGACGCTGAAGTACCACTTGCAGAAATGTTCGGTTATTCAACTAACCTCCGGTCTTTATCGCAAGGACGTGCTGTGTACTCTATGGAATTCGAGAAATTCGCTCCAGTACCAGATTCCATTGCGAAAACCATTATTGAAGAAAAATAATTAACAGTTTAACAAAGCTCTAAAGTCATGGCAAAAGAAGCATTTAATCGCGCGAAGCCACACGTAAACATTGGAACGATTGGTCACGTTGATCACGGAAAGACGACCCTCACTGCGGCGATCACGAAAGTGTTAACGTCTAAATATGGTGGATCGGCTAAGAATTTTGATGAGATCGACAACGCGCCTGAAGAACGTGAGCGTGGTATCACCATTGCTACCTCTCACGTAGAATATGAAACCGAAGCGCGTCATTACGCCCACGTAGACTGTCCGGGTCACGCCGACTATGTTAAGAACATGGTTACTGGTGCTGCTCAGATGGACGGTGCTATCATCGTAGTTGCGGCCACAGACGGACCAATGCCACAGACACGCGAGCATATTTTGCTTGCCCGACAGGTTGGTGTACCTCACCTGGTTGTATTCATGAACAAAGTTGACCTTGTAGACGACGAAGAGTTGATCGACCTGGTAGAATTGGAAGTTCGTGAGCTACTTAGCAA
>JAIUMT010000091.1 GCA_022565415.1 Balneolales bacterium
ATGGTTTCCTGGAATGGCGAGGCAATTGGCAGCTCAACCCGCGGACAACGCCTGGTCATGATCCCCTCCTCCGACAACTTTCAACTCGTTGATGTAACTGTATTAAGCACCGTTACCCCAGCCATAGAAGTCACTTTTTCCGACCTGCTGGATGAATCTCAAAACCTGCGCGGACTCATCACACTCGAAGGACAACTCGAACCCGGGTTCGTCATCCAGAATAACAAGGTTACCGTGTATCCTCGAAGCGGCGCTCCTGGCGAATACACCCTCAAAATAGCCTCCGGAGTTCGAAATAATAGTGGGAAACAGCTCGGCACCGACATCAGCCGGACAATTGTCTTCGGAAGTCACAAGCCGGAAGTTCGTTTAATCGGTTCGGGTGTGATTTTATCGCGGGAGGCGGAGCTTTTGATGCCTTTTGAGGCGGTTAATTTAGGCGCGGTGGATGTTCAGGTGACCCGGATATTCGAAAACAACGTAGCTCAGTTTCTGCAATCGAACAGGATGTCAAGCAGCTGGTCGCTGAATCAGGTTGGCCGACCGGTAGCTCAAAAAGTGATTCCGCTTCACACGCTCGGCGAGACGGGAAGTGACAGGTGGAACAGCTACGCCCTCGACTTAAGCACCATAATGACGCCCGAACCCGGAGCAATATACAACATCACAATCGGATTTCGTCAGCATCAGTCGCTATATCCCTGCGGAGAAGATGCTCCCCTAAACCGCAACTGGGTTCAGCAAGAACATATTGAGCGAGCTTATTGGGACGGATTTGATAACAACTGGATTCAGGGGGAGTACAATTGGAACCAACGAGATAATCCATGCGAGAACTCGTACTATACATCATCGCGGCGGGTTTCGCGCAACGCCTTCGCCTCCGAGCTGGGCTTAATCGCCAAACGCACACCAATTGGCGACCTTCACGTTACCGTAACCGACCTAACCACCGCCCGACCACTAAGCGGAATTCAGTTCGAAGTGCTCGATTTTCAGCAACAACATCTGGCTGAGGGCAGCAGCAACAGCGACGGAATGTGGAAAATTAACAATCTGCCCAGGGATCCATTTTTGTTAGTCGCTTCCCGAGGCGCAGAACGCGGATATTTACGGCTTGATAACGCCAATTCCCTCAATATGAGTGATTTCGACGTGTCGGGAGCAAGAGTCAGCGACGGAATTAAAGGATTTATATACGCCGAGCGGGATGTTTGGCGACCAGGTGATTCCTTATTCGTCAACTTAATCATCGAGGCCTCCGAACAGAACTTCCCGAAAAGCCACCCGGTTACGTTCGAGTTGGTAGATCCATCCGGAAACGTAATCAATCGTCGTGTTGTGAAAGGAGTAGACCGTGTTTATGCATTTCCAACAAGCACATCCCGAGATGCGGTAACCGGCCGCTGGATGGTCCGCGCGCGTGCAGGCGGCGCCGTTTTTAGTCGAAATATCAATATTGAAACCATCATGCCGAACCGGCTCAAAATCGACCTCAACCTGGACGATGAAGAACTCACCGGAGAAAAAGTCACTCTCGCCGGCGAAATCCAATCGGAGTGGCTCCACGGAGCGATAGCGGGCGGACTTCAAACCGATATTCAGCTTTCCCTGCGCGAAGGAACGTTAGGATTCACCGCACACCCGGGCTACCGATTTTCAGACCCACTAATCTCCCTGGAATCGGCCCAAAATGAAATCTTTCGGGGTCAGCTAGATGCCGAAGGCAACACCCGTTTCTCGTACGAAATCGAACGTCCATCCACCTCGCCCGGACTCATAATCGGCACACTCCAAACCCGCGTGTTCGAGGAATCCGGCAATTTCAGCACATCCAGGTCGCAATTTCGGCACATCGCCTTTGAACGACTGATAGGAGTTCGAATTATTGGACTCGATCCGAACTGGTCGGTTTTAGACCGCGAAAGAACTGCAGATGTTGTCGTTCTGATTGTTAGTCCCGATGGAACACCGGTCGCAAATAGCGAATTCACATTAACCTTATCGGAGCTTAGCTGGCGCTGGTGGTGGCAACGCGGACAGGAAAACCTAAGCCAGCACTATGCCGGGCGCAATTTACAAAGCATCTTTACCATAACAGGTACAACCAACGCCAATGGTCAGCTACGATTGGAAATCCCAGCCGACAGGCTCGATTGGGGCAGGTATTTGGTGCGCGTAACGGAATCATCCTACGGTCACTCAGCCGGAATCGTGTTTAATTCCGGTTGGACGGGCGGAGATGACTCGAGCGTGAGTCCGCAGCGGTTATCGCTGGATCTCGACAAGCAAAAATACAACACGGGAGATCAGATCACGTTGAAGTTTCCGGGCAGCCACCAAGGACGAGCGCTGATTAGCCTCGAAACCGGCACCCAGGTTATTCGAACGTTCTGGACCGACACCCGGGCCGGCATCAACGAAGTCACATTTCAGGCCACCGACGCGATGAGTCCGAATGTCTACGCCACCGTGCATGTCATTCAGCCAAACGCACAGCGCGACAACGATTTGCCCATCCGAATGTATGGAGCGGTCCCGATAATGGTCGAAAATCCGCGAACACGCCTGGAACCCGTTGTTGAGTTACCCTCCGAAATTCGTCCGGAATCCCAAGTTCAACTTAAGGTCAGGGAAGCAACCGGAAGACGCATGACGTACACGGTTGCCATCGTGGATGAAGGACTACTCGACATCACCAACTTCAACACACCTCAGCCGCACAGCCATTTTTACACCCGCGAAGCCCTTGGCGTTCGCACGTGGGACATGTTCAACGACGTTGCGGGAACCTATGCCGGAAGCATCAATCGAATTCTGGCAATTGGTGGCGATATGGAACTCAATCTTGATGACGACGATGCCGAAATGAGTCGATTTGAGCCAATGGTGCGGGTAATCGGACCATTCACACTCGAAGCCGGTCGAGCAGCAACGCACACTATTCAGGTCCCGAACTACGTGGGATCTGTGCGAACTATGGTCGTCGCGGCACACGAAGGATCCTACGGAAATACCGAAGTTCGAACCCCGGTACGTCAGCCGGTTATGGTGCTTGGAACTCTTCCGCGGGTGTTATCTCCAGGCGAAACCGTGGTAATGCCCGTGAGTGTGTTTGCCATGCGCGATGATATTCGTTCGGTTGATGTTTCGGTGCAACCCAACCGGATGTTCACCCTCTCGGGAGGTCGCCAAACGCTGAATTTCGACCGAATCGGGAACCAGACAAGTCGGTTTTCGATGGAGGTTGCCAATCAAACGGGACAAGGATCTGTTCGAATTCAAGCCCAAAGTGGGTCGGAGCAAGCCCATGATGAAATCAATGTTCAGGTTCGGAATCCGTCTGTGCCGGTAACACAGTTGTTCGAAAAAGCGATTGAACCCGGAGAGTCTTGGGCCGTTGACTTTGATCCGGTAGGATTAACAGGATCAAACGAAGCACTTCTCGAAATCTCCGGAATTCCACCCATCGACCTGGGACGGCGGCTCCGCTGGCTTAACCTGTATCCGCACTCCAATCTGGAATTCAGGATTTCGGCCACGTTCCCCTACCTATTTCTCGACAAGTTTACCGAACTCGACGAAAATCAGTCCGCCGACGCCATAAACAGAGTTCAATATCTTATCTCTTCTATGGAGCAATTTCGAACACCATCCGGTGGATTGTCGTTCTGGCCGGGAAATCGCACTGCCAACGAATGGGTAACCTCCTATGCACTTCATTTTTTAATCGAAGCGGAAAAAGCCGGCTATTTTATTCCCTCGACGTTAATGCAAGGAGTTCAGCAATATCAGCGTCAGACTGCCATGAACTGGCGACTACCAACCACAGTTCACAACCGAAACGACATTCAGCAGGCATATAGACTATACACGTTGGCGTTATCGGGCAATGCGGCGATGGGACCGATGAACCGATTGCGAGAGTCGAGCACGCTGTCGATTCAAGCGAAATGGCGCCTGGCCGCTGCATATTATGTAGCTGGAAATCCTGAGGCGGCTGACGCTCTAACCAGCACAACTAGTACCCAAATCGATGATTATACCGAACTTTGGCACTGTTTCTGCTCTACAAGACGCGATCGGGCCATGATTCTGGACGCCCTCAGCCTGATGAATCGGCAGCACTTAGCAATCCGGCTGATGCAACAGGTATCGCAAAATCTCAGCTCAGACGACTGGATGTCCACCCAGGAAGTGGCCTTTTCTCTCATCGCAGCCGCGCGATTCATCGAAAACTCCCCGGTATCGGATCAAATCGACGTGCGCTATACCATAAGCAGCGTTGGAGACGGATCAGTACAAGGATTTCAGCCATTATCGCAAATTCCCATACCCATCGAAGGCACTGATGTGCAATCTGTTCGCATCGAAAATAGTGGCGGCGGTGTAGTTTTTGCCCGCCTCAGTCAAACAGGCGTACCCATGATGGATGACCTGGAAGCATCGGCAAACGGCCTCCGAGTTGAAGTCTCGTATAAATATCCGAATGGTACTCAAGTTGATCCCGTTAGGCTAACCCAAGGCACCGACATCATCGCCGAGGTGAACATCACCAATACGGCAACTCGAGACATCTATCGACAGGTTGCCGTCAATCAGGTTTTTCCGTCCGGGTGGGAGATCAGCAACAATAGACTGGATGACATCGCCTTTGGAAACACCGCAAATACAGATGAACATCAGGATATTCGCGACGACAGGGTGACGACCTACCTCGATTTGAATCCGGGTCAAACCCGTACGCTGATGGTCCGCCTAACGGCCACATACGAAGGACGATTTTTCCTGCCTCCGGTGTCGGCGTATGCGCTTTACGACAACAGCATCAACGCGCTCGTTCCGGGTAAATGGGTTGAAGTGGTGCGGGATTAAACGAATATGGCCACCAAGCGAAGGAAAATAATCTATGCAACGGGTTTAGCTCTCACTGTATGGCTGATGGTGCTTTTTTATCGGTGTTTGCCCGATCCGTTGTTTGATGTACCTTATTCCACTGTTCTGGAGGACCGAAATGGTCGGTTGCTTGGGGCCCGCACCGCCGACGATGAACAATGGCGGTTTCCACCCAATACTAAACTTCCAGAAAAGTATGTAACGGCTTTAGTTTATTACGAAGACAAGCGATTTTATTCGCATCCGGGTGTTGATCCGCTTGCGCTCGGTCGGGCATTATGGCAAAATATATCCGCCGACAGGGTCGTTAGTGGCGCCAGTACAATTTCAATGCAGGTAATTCGTCTGGCCGGAGGGAATCCTTCGCGAAGCTACACCCAGAAATTACGAGAGATGATTCAGGTGCTTCGGCTTGAACTTCGGTACTCCAAAAATGATATCCTAACGCTTTATGCGGCACATGCTCCGTTCGGGGGGAATGTAGTCGGACTCGAAGCAGCATCCTGGCGGTATTTTGGTCATCCGGCCGACGAGCTTTCCTGGGCGGAAGCCGCGATGCTGGCAGTACTTCCTAACAGTCCTTCGTTGATGCACCCGGGCCGAAATCGGGCCTCGCTCGAACAGAAACGAAATCGCCTTCTCGAACGAATGCATCAGAACGGAATCATCGACGCCCTCACCTTAAACCTCGCTATTCAGGAAATTGTCCCCGAAATTCCGCAATCACTGCCTCAGTTATCGTCACATCTGCTCGACAGAGCGTTTTCGGGTGCGCTTCGCGGAAATCAGCTTCGAACCACCATCGACTTCGGACTTCAAGAAAGGGCTTCTGATGTAATCGCACGCCATTACGACATGCTACGCCTTAACGATATCCATAATGCCGCGGCCCTGATTGCCGACGTGCGTACGGGAGAGATTTTGGCTTACATCGGCAATACGCCAGGTCCGGCCACGGAGCGAGAACGCGCACATCTGGTCGATATGATTCCGGCCCAACGCAGCACCGGGAGTATTCTGAAACCGATTCTGTACACGCTCATGATGCAAGACGCACAAATTCTGCCCCAAACATTGGTCGCCGATGTGCCCACCAGAATTTCTGACTATTCGCCTCAAAATTTCTCCCGAACATATATGGGCGCGGTGCCAGCGGCAGAAGTGGTGTCCCGATCGCTGAATGTTCCATCGGTTCGAATGCTTCAACGGTACGGACTAAGCCGATTTCACTACTACCTGCAAGAAATGGGGATGCAAACACTTACCCAACCACCCGAACATTACGGACTAACACTCATTTTGGGGGGTGCGGAGGGCACTTTATGGGATATCACCAGCATGTACACGTCATTGGTGTACCATCAGCAGAACGAGCGGTATGATTTCGAGTCACGTTCCTTGAAGTTAAGTGCATCCGAAGAAGATACTTCGGGCGGAGGTGGATTTCGCCTGAGTCCGGGCGTTGTTTGGGCAATGTTGGATGCCATGGGTGAGGTAAATCGTCCGGAGGGGGAGGTTGATTGGCGCCGATTCGATTCTGCTCGCAAGGTTGCCTGGAAAACTGGTACCAGCTACGGAAACAGGGATGCCTGGGCCATTGGCATGACACCAGAATATGTGATTGGAGTGTGGGTTGGTAACTCCAGCGGGGAGGGGAGACCCGACCTGACCGGAGTTCGTCAGGCAGGACCCATTATGTTCGATTTGTTTAGTCTGATGGGGAGCACTTCCTGGTTTCAAGAGCCGATTCGGGATACGCGTTCGGTTGAGATTTGTCTGCGGAGTGGGCACAGAGCAGGAGCCGATTGCGACGAAACCGAATATCAGCTTATACCAATTGCAGGACTGGAAACCGAATCCTGTCCGTATCACCAGCGCATCCATGTAACTGGAAATCCGCCTGAACGCGCCGACACACGATGTGCAAGTGCGACTGATCTAACACCGATATCTCACTTTACACTGCCACCAGCGATGGCACATTACCATCGCAGAATTAGTCCATCATATAAAAGTTTACCAAAATGGAAAGATGGGTGCACCGGAGACGATGAAAGCGAGAGGGTGATGGAGATTATATATCCACCCGATAGGGCCCAGATTTATGTTCCACTGGAATTGGATGGAGCCCGGGGGAGAACGGTTTTTGAGGTCGCGCATGAACGTCCGGCAACCCAGATATTCTGGCATTTGAATGACCATTACATAGGTAGCACAGCCGAAGTACATCAGATGGGACTTGCTCCCGAGCCGGGCATATACGTACTAACCCTCGTAGATGAGTACGGAGAACGAATGGAGCGCCACTTTCAAATATTAAGTCGGTAAAGATTTTCCTTTTTATTAGATGTGGTGATTAAAAATCGGAGGTATTCGAACTCAGAACAATGGAAAGCGTTCTATTCCACTGATTTTTACTACTCATGTAGTACCGTGTTACAGTGCAAAGAATAATCCTAAATACTAATAACTTTTATAATAAAGTGGCAAATGGGATGATCTACGTGTGATTTTAACATTACCAAAAATATATAGTGTTTTATTTGTAACAAATGGGTGCCGAAATACTCTTAATTATATATCTTACTAAACATAGTCGTCGAGGAAAGTATACTTGTGACTATATAACCCCTAACCAAGGGTCGCCCAAAATGAAGAACTATTCAATATGTGTTTCTCTACTTGAAACAATCTTTTTGGAAAAACTATTAGGAGTGACTCAAACAAAGAAAGATGTATATACTCACATCTAATAAATTAAGATAATGAATAATATTCAACTATTAATAATCATCAATATACTGGCACTAGCAAGCAAAATATCTTGTTCTTATCCAACTTTCTATCGATGTTACAGTAAAGATAGTATCTAAAAAATATAATAATGAAAAAACTACTCTGCTACTTATCATTCGTGCTTATACTAGCTTCGTGCAATATTTTCGATGGAAATAATACAAGTAAGAACGGCTTTGAAGCTGGCCCGATTTTATTCATCTACGAAAAACAGCTTTGGAGTATGGAGTCTGATGGATCTGATGTAAAGCAACTTACAAACGATTCGGATTTTCCGATTTTTGATGCGCGTTGGTCGCCAGACGGGAAGAAAATTGCATTAATTGCATTAGCGAATCCGTCTAACAATAATGAGTTCGCCAGGGCTATTTATATCATAAATAGCGACGGTGGTGGAAAGTATCAATTAACAAATCCACCGTTAGGACTTTTTAGATATATGGGAGATCTTGAACGTAAACTTACCTGGTCACCCGATGGAAATCATATCGCATTTTCACGTATGAGACCACCTGAAGCGTCGGCGATATTTGACGTCTTTATAATTGATATTGAAACTGGTATAGAGTCACAAATTTCAAATAATAATTGGACTGAGTATGTGGACGACTGGCATCCTGATCAAAATAAACTCTTAATTCATTACATTGGCAGTGATCTTCACGAATCTGCACCGGGTGGTGTGATTGGCTATACAGATTTGGGCGGGGAATATATTGAGCTTGTCTCGGACCCAGAATTTAGCTCTACTCGAGGGCGCATTTCACCAGATGGGTCAAAAATAGCCTATTCAAAAGATAGGAAACTTTACTTGATGGACCTTGATACCGGTGTGGAGCAACTTTTGTTCGAACACGATTATCCGGTAGCCCAAACGTGGTCTGCGTGTGGAAGAAAATTAATATTCCAGCTATCGTCTTGGGAGATTAACTACGAAGATCGTAAAGTCTTCATAACAAATATAGATGATGGGACAATCGAAGACATCACTCCATTTGTATCACTAAGTTCTGCGATTTGGGTTTCAAGCTGGCGCAAGTAATATTCATAATACTGATAAATCTAATACTGACTTAAATATATAGAAAATACTATCTAAATACAGGAGTAATCAAATGAAACATGTATTCAGTTTATCACTTTTAGTGACATTCATTTTTTTAATGACTTTAGACACGTTAGCTCAAGAAATGGTGCCTTTTGTAAATCATGAAGGAAAAGAGCTCACGGCAAGGTTAAATGAGAAAACTGGAAGTGCAGACCGCATTTACGGCATTCGTGATCACATTGAATATTATAATTTTAACAGGGCGTCACTTGACAGCACATCCGTATCGGAAATTGGACCTCAATTGTTTAACGCATATTCCGAGCAGTTAAGGATTAATGATATTGATGTCCAAATACGCAAAGTTGATACAGATGGTTCATGGTGGTTTGTGAATTACAAGCAGATGGTAGGTAATATCCCAGTAAAATCTTCTGAAATCGGCTTCACCATTAATCCTGATGGTTACATTATGGCACTTGGCGCCAAAGTATATCCGGAAATCAGGGATATATCTCCACCCCGTTTAAATGAAGATGAAGCGTTACGAGTTGCACTGAGAATATTTGATGAAGAAAATACAGAGATTATCTCTCAACCTTCTCTGATGGTACTTCCATTATTTGAGCAATCCGATTATTCCTTTTTCTTAACGTATGAAATGACCCTTCGCTCTCTGCAACCAATTAGAAATACAACATATTTTGTAGATGCCCATACTGGCCGTGTTCTGCGAGAGGTCAATAATATTCGTGCAAATGACATCTATGGTACCGTTATGGGAGGTTATTGGGCTGACAATGCCGGTGATGCTCCAATAAGTAATGGATTGACCTCCCGTATAGTTGTTTCAAATTCGATGGGGCAGACTGTGACAAATGTTATATCAAACCCAAATGGAAGCTATAGCACTGGTAACCTGTCATATCAATTTTATTATATCACTTACAGTCTAGCAAACTCATGGATTCAAATCCGCGATAATGGAAATTCAGGAGCACCTGTGACGCATACAACAGCTGGTTTTATTGGGCAACATAACTATAATTGGACCGCCTCCGACGGAAGTAACGTTCACTGGCACGCTACCCAAATGCACGATTTTTTTAATGGAGCACCATTAAATTATTCCGGTATGAATTATCAAATGAGGGCATACATCAACGATGGGGCATCAACTAATGGAGCTGCAGATGGGACATACATATATTTTGGCTCATCTGGAAACCATCCTTGGGCGAGATCACGAGATGTGGTAACCCACGAATACACCCATAACGTGATAAACAGTATTTACGATGGTTGGATCGACCCATCGAATGATTATTTTTCAGAAGGATACGCAATGGACGAGGGAATAGCAGATTACTTTGCTGCCACTACAATAGGACGACCAAACGTAGCGGCCGATGTAGGTATTAATAGA
Organism: Balneolales bacterium; assembly: GCA_022565415.1. Lineage (GTDB taxonomy): Bacteria > Bacteroidota > Rhodothermia > Balneolales > HLUCCA01 > HLUCCA01. Next base: position 10,167 of record JAIUMT010000091.1, read on the forward strand.
ACCCTCAATAATAATTTTACTTGGGATGAAGATAATGGGGCACATTGGAACGGTCAGGTTATTGGTGGAGCACTTTGGCGGACTCGTCAAGCAGTAGGCACTACCATGGCAAATAATTTAGCATTTAAAGCACTTCAGTTAGTACCACGAGCCCGTACTTTTGAAGACTATCTCTACAATGTATATCTAGTTGATAACAGTGAATATAACGGGAGTAATCAATCATATATAGAAACTTCTTTTGAACAACATGGAATTACATCGCTTTATCCACCTTTACCCCCTCCGGCACCTCAAACACCTCTGTTGGCCGGGACAGTTTCTTCTGGTGCGCCAAGCTTAAGTTGGAATGCTTCAACCGGTGCGACAACTTATTGGCTAAATCGTTTCTCTACACACCCCCAAGTGTCTACAGAAACGATTATTACCACAAATACGTCTTACATTGATCAACTTCCTATTGATGTGGAAGTAGCACAGGAGTTTTTTGGTAATATAAGTTACACTGTCCAAGCCGTTAATTATCAAAATATTGCCAGTCTGCCTAGTAATGCTATTGTGTATAGCCAAGATGCTTCAGGAGGTGTAGGAGGTATGTCAAAACAACTATCAGATAGCTCAAATGAGAATGAGGAATTGCAACGTTCGTTACCTGAACAGTATGTTGTACACAATTCATACCCGAATCCATTCAATCCAAGAACAGTAATTGGTTATGATTTGCCTGTGGATAGCAGTGTGCGCGTAATTGTATATGACGTAATGGGTCGCCTTGTTAAAGTGCTAGTAGATTCAAATGTATCTGCTGGAAACCATCAAGTGACATTTGATGCTACAGATTTAAATTCTGGAATGTATTTAGCTGTATTTGAAGCTTATGGTACTGATGGTCAGCGGTTTTCATCTACAACCTCAATGACGTTGGTTAAGTAGAAGCATA
>JAIUMT010000092.1 GCA_022565415.1 Balneolales bacterium
CAGTCCGGTGCATTGCGGTTTACCCAATCGCTGGGTCAGCCTGCTATGTCGAACACGTCGCCCATTCTTGCCGATTTAAACCGAAATGGTAGAACGCAAATACTTGGTCTGGCCGGATTCGGAAGACTTTACGGATGGAATCTCCAGCGAGGCGACCGGTATTTATCAATTCCGACAGCCTCAGTGATGTATCCGGTTGTATTCGATTTGATTTCAAATGGCCGAATGGAAATTGTTGCTGGAACGCGCGACGGGTTGCGTGTGTGGACCATCAATCCACAGTAAACATCAGACTATTTCTTCTTAAGTATGTCGCGTAAAGCCGGATCCAGTTCCGGAAACTGAAATTTATATCCGGTTTGGAGGGCTTTGGCTGGCGTCACACGGGCGCTGGCCACGATGGCCTCGGCGGCCTCGCCAACTGCAGCTCTCAGTGCGATATAAGGCACTGGGAAAAATGAGGGTCGGCCGAGTACAGATCCGAGTGTTTTGGCGAAGTAATTCATTGTTCCATGCTCGGGAGCTGCAACATTCATCGGGCCTTCTACCGCATCGTTGTCTATGGCATGTAGCACCATTCCAACTACGTCAGCCATGTGAACCCACGGATAGTGTTGGTCGCCTGAGCCCAATGGTCCACCTACGAACATATTGAACGGAATCAACATTTTGGCCAAGGCACCATCGTCGGCCTGCTGAACAATTCCAATGCGTGGTATAACCAATCTCACGCCACTTTCGCTAACGGGTAATGCCGCCGCTTCCCATAACTCACATACATGGGCAAGAAAATCATCTCCGACAAGTGAATCCTCTGTAAGTTTTGCACTGCCTCGCGAGCCGTAATATCCAACGGCCGAAAACGATACGAAAACTTTAGGCTTAGATTTCGCCATCAAAATGGCACTTACCAGTGCTGATGTGGACGATACACGACTATCGATTATTTCTTTTTTAACGGCATCCGTCCAGCGCTTTTCGAACAAGTTTGTGCCGGCCATGTTGATTACGGCATCCGCTTCTGAAACGGTAACACTCAGATCATCGTCCCAGGACTTATATGATACTTTGTCGGTTGGGGTGTACTTTTGCGGATTCCGGGTTAGGATTGTAACCGAATCGCCTCGGCTTGTAAGTGCTTCTGTGAGATATTGACCGATAAATCCGGTTCCACCGCCAACTAATACATTCATTTTTTTAACTTTTTGTGCCTGTTGACCGGTGGTTGGGTGCGTCTAAACGCGGGGTATTACGCCCATGCCGGGTAGTTCAGGCAGATATACATTATTGTCGTCGTTAAATGCCAGACCTTTATAAGGATCGTCTTTTATGAGCAGATGTCCGTCGAGGTCGGCATAATCGCACCACAGACTGATTAACGCAGCTGCGGTATTTGCAAGCGAACTTTCAATCATACAACCGATCATGATTTGGAGTCCGGCCTTACGTCCTTTATGTATCAACTGCATAGCCCGACGTAACGATCCCGTTTTCATCAGCTTAAGATTGATACCGTGGAAACATTGGGCCAGTTCTTCAACCGATTCGCGTCCGGTAAAGCTCTCATCAGCCATGGTAATTATGGGCGAGAATTTCTTGAGTTCTGCAAGCTCAGATTTCATGGCGGCTGGCATGGGCTGTTCAATCATCTGCACGTTTTGGTCGGCCAGAAAACGGATGTGATCTTTGGCTGTTTCTAAGTCTTTCCAGCCTTCGTTGGCATCAATCCAAATTGGTTTGTCGGTTACGGTTCGAATGGTTCGAATAATCTCCTTGTCGCGATCGGTACCGAGTTTGATTTTTAACACCGGATACGGATCGGCTTCTTTAACTCGCCCGGGTAATTTTTCGGTTTCGTCGATTCCAACAGTGAAACAGGTTTGAGGTCCAATGTTAGATGGGGCATTCCACAAATCATATAGCGGAACTCCGAGTTTTTTGCCAATCCAGTCGTAAAGCGCCATTTCGAGGGGGACTTTAGCAGAATAATTGCCCGGACCATACGTCTCCATTGTGGCCAGCAGAGCCTCTACATCGAATGGATTCTTTATCGCTGATGTATCGAATTTCGCCAGCCAGGCCATGCACGATTCTTGCGATTCGTTGTATCTGGCGTTTGGAGATGCTTCGCCCAAGCCTACAATTCCATCTGCCTCCAACTCAACAAGTACATTAGGGGCTATATCTCTGGACCATCGTGAAATAGTAAAGGTGTGTCGAAGCGTAAGGTTTAGCGGAGAATAACGCAGCGAAAAACGTGTCATATCTAAAATTTTGTTTATAGGGTGCTTTAGAAACGCTACAGAATATAGGTGATGTAGATGTAGATTACTGGCGAAACGAGTAATATGGAGTCAAATCGGTCTAATATCCCACCATGACCTGGTAAAATAGTGGAGGTATCTTTCATGCCGGATGCTCGCTTGATTTTACTGATGGTGAGGTCGCCGATGGGTCCGACTATACTAACAATAACCGGTAGAACGGCCAGCTCTGCCAGCGAGTAATTATCGAGTGGACCGAAATGCATGGCCAGCCACAATCCGATACCAGCGCCTATGAATCCGCTTGCGAATCCTTCCCAGGTTTTTTTGGGGCTGAGGTGTGGGGCCATGAGATGCTTGCCAAACGATTTGCCTCCCAGGTACGCAAATGTATCGTTTCCCCAGACCATCAGCAGGAATGCCAGGATTAGTCCGTAGCCAACAAGTGGATCGATATCCGATTGGCGGATTAGTATGAACGACAGAACCGTTACCGACGGATAAATTGTCGCCAACAGCGTTCCCATCAGACTGAATAATTGTCTTTCGAATCGATTGAGGGTATCTGCTGCAACAATCAGTACCAACGAGGTTAAGAGTATAGCTGGGGCATACTCTGGAAATACTGAAGCCGACAGGATGCCGGTTCCAACAAGGTATGTTAGTGTGTAATTTGGTCGGAAACCCTGGGCTCGTATGAGCTGAAGCAATTCTCGGTGCATGAGCATACACAACAACCACATCAGAGCAATAAAATAATTATCTCCGTACCATGCGACCCATAAAAATGCCGGTGCTGCAAAAAGAGCGAAGATTACCCGGCGTCCAAATTCATTCAAACCTACTCCTTATCGTCTGTTTCGTCTGGATCGAAGTCTGAAGTTCCAATCTCAATGATGCCGTTTTTCCAATCGTCGAGGGCTTTTTCAGCGTTCTTGACCTGATCGTTCGGCACATATACATAGACCATAGACATCTGACCAATATTCATATTGTATGCGCGGTCTCTTTTTGATAGAATTTGGGAATCGATTTCCTGGTCGGCAAAATAGTTTTTAACCATTTCGGCGTCGTACTCTGTTCCGGTCTGATAGACGCAGGTCCAGTTTTCGATTTTGTTCGGTTCTTGATCTTTAAACATAATTCTCCGTAGGCTTTGGGGCTTTATTTATCATACTAATTAAATAAAGCAAAACACCAGTTAAAAACATACTTAAAATAATATACTGAACTGGTGGCAAGGTTCCCTGCATCGACTCATCGAAAACCAGATCGGGTATAAACGTTGCGAGAATTACAGCAAATCCATTGTTCGCAAAGTGAGCCGCAACCGCAGGCCAAATACTACCTGACCTGATGGTCATCCATGCGAGAAGCATGCCGAGTACCGATAGTGGAATCAGTTGAGTTAGGCGGACATGATAAATCCCAAAAAGGATTCCGGATACGATAATGGCAACTATTGGCAACATGGATTTTTCGAAATTCCGCAGTACATATCCCCTAAAGAGCAACTCTTCGCAGACTGCCGGCACAATTGCTACGTGAAAAAGGGTAAATAGCAGCACGTGGTCGCTTCGAAGATAGTTTTCGATCAGCTTAACGGAGGTTTCCTCGAAAGCCAGATACGAGTCAGTAAACGGAATCTGCATATTTATCCATGCCATGAGCATGATGAGGGGCTGCGCCACGAGCACAATCAGAAAAGCAAACAGTAGGTTTTTTGAGGTTTCCTTAGGCTTACCCAGGCGTAAAAATGTTACCCGATCAGATCGTCGTGCCGACAGCTTCACGATAAGCCATGTTCCAAGTCCGAGAAATAAAATTTGGCCTATTGAATTACTGATGAACATTACGTCCAGGTTATCATATAGGGCAGTTGGACTAAAATCCCCGAGTGTTACTCTCCCCAGAATCACTAGTATAATTACTGCAAAAACGCTGGCTATAACCTGAAACAGCATGAATGATGAAACAGACCAGCCAAAACCCATTAGCCAACCGGGGAATCCGTTTCTTTCGGCAGCAGGACGGGATTCGTGCGGAATAATGGGTTTTTGCTGGTTTTCTGGGGAAGTTTCGTCGTGCATGTTTAAATCTCGAGTGATTCGTCTTTTGGAGCAAAGAGTTTAACTCCAAGCAATCCGGTGAGTGTATTCAACGCTCCAAAAAGTACAGAATTGATTGCCAAGGCTTTAATTTGACCGATAGCTGTAGCTTGATCTTGAAACTGAGTGTAGATTGAGTCAACCATTGCCTCTTTTTGTTCGGCTGGGAGTTGAGAAATTGACTCAATGTTTGCAATCATCGCATTCATGAAGTTGTCGTTAAATGCCGGATCAATTAACAGCCAAATCAAACTGAATACTGCTGAAAATACAGCGACAAAAACTCCGGTAGTTACTCCAATTACAGCTCCGCGTCCAAGTTGGAGGGGTTCATTGAATTGACCTACATGATGTCTGACGGCGAACATTCCGGCAAAAATAACGATTAAGCAGATAAGTACGCTAGATAGTGTGGCCGGCGAAAAAAGACTACCTGATGGTTCACTGTTTATCATGTGATAACCGATAGTCAGTGACACAGCTGTAGTTATTAACGCGAAAATCATCCCTACAATTAATGCAGAGTTTAAAAATGGGTTTGGTTGTGTTCTTTCCATAAGATTAAGACCTCAGTGATATTTGTGTGATATTATTTGTTCCGATTGTTGTGACGGCAGAAAAACCTAACAACATACCAGCCATTAGTCTGGAGTAGGTGGTGTTATCCCAGATGCTAAGTGCATACGCAACTACATCAATCAGGTTGAGCAAAAGTACACTTAATAAAATCGGAATAATATAACGACTGCGAAATTTATGTTGGGGTATAATCGGCAAAATGAGGCTGCCAGCAAAAAATCCTCCATATATCCCAATACACCTACTGCAAACGGCCATCGGAACTTCTCCCATGTAGAACGACCTCAAAGGTTGCTGATGACAGACTGTTTCAAAAAGGGACCGTTGCCAGCTCACAAACCATTCAGCAAATGTGATATCTCCGAATAATCCTGGTCCCAGGGCTATCACAAACACACTGCCACTTATGATAAGCAACACCCAGTAAAGCGGTGAGGACAGCTGCATAGCTTTACCTGAATAACAGGGAGATATCCAGAGCTTTCACCGAGTGCGTTAACGCACCCACGGATATGAAATCGACTCCGGTTTCGGCTATTGCAGCAATTGTTTCGAGGTTTACATTGCCTGAAGCTTCCAATTTACAACGACCTGCTGTAATGGACACCGCTTCTTTCATCAATTCGACCGACATATTGTCGAGCATGATGTAGTCTACGTCGCTGAATTCCAGCGCAGTTCGAAGTTCTTCCAGAGAGGTCACTTCTATTTCAATCTGGGCTGAAAGTTTGTTTGATTTTCGGTGGGCTACACAGTTTTCTATCGCTGCTTGAATGCTTCCTGCAACGGAAATGTGATTTTCTTTTATGAGGTAGCGGTCGTAGAGTCCGATGCGATGATTTTCGCCTCCGCCCAACTTGACGGCCCATTTGTCGGTGAATCGGTGTCCGGGAATGGTCTTTCTGGTATCGAGCACCTTGGCTTTGGTGTGACTAATGGCATCGGCAAACAAGCGCGATTTCGTTGCGATTCCGCTCATGCGTTGCATGAAATTCAGAACCGTTCGTTCGGCCGTAAGCAATGATCCGGCCGGACCACTTACTGTAGCTATGATATCGCCGCGTTGAACTCGGGCGCCGTCTTTTACCACTGGATCGAAACGGATACTCTCATCCACCTCAGAAAAAACGTGTTTCGCAACTTGAATTCCGGCGATTATGCCATCTTCTTTGGCAACAAACTCTGCTTTTGCTAGCTCAGAACCCGAATATATCGCTTCTGTGGTGATGTCGCCCCGACCAACATCCTCGTGCAAAGCAAGGGTGATGAGTTTGTGTAATTCGTCCATTATTTTTTTAGGCTTTGGATGCCGGCGAGGAAGGATTCTGGAGCGCGCATGGGTCGACGGGTTTCCATATTTGCGAAGACCAACTGAACAGAACCGAGTGTGTGGAGCTTGGTTTTGTTATCGGTATGGACTTCGTAATACGTGTTGAGGCGCACTGCGGGCATGTCGAATACGTGAACCGTGATGTCCATGAGCTCATCGTAAAAAACGGGTTCTTTGTACTGGATTTCGGAGTGTACGACGGGTAGCATCACGCCACTTTCCTCTAGACTCCGATATGAAAATCCCGCTGCGCGAATCATTTCCGTACGGGCGACCTCAAAATATTCCAGATATCTACCGTAATAAACGTAGCCCATTTTATCCGTTTCGCCGTATCGACAGCGAATTTGATGCGTGTAGGAAATAAGAGGCTCGCCGGATGGGAAATTCATTCGACTATTTCTTTTTCTTGGTAACGGAGGTGTCGTTCCATTCGCCCATTTTACTGTACTTCTCAATTCGCTGGTCGACGAGTTTCTCGGGACTCAGTTTTTTGAGACGATTCAGCGATTCTACAATTTGCTTTTTAAGGGCTTCTGAGGCACCATTATGATCTCTGTGTGCACCACCGATTGGCTCGGGGATTATTCCGTCGATTACTTTCAACTCGAGCAAGTCGATCGCGGTGAGCTTGAGAGCACTAGCAGCTTTTTCTTTGTAGTCCCAGGTTTTCCATAAAATAGAAGAGCATGATTCGGGAGAAATCACCGAGTACCACGTGTTTTCCATCATGTACACTTCGTTACCCATTCCGATTCCGAGTGCGCCGCCACTTGCACCTTCACCAATAACCACTGTTACGATGGGGACTCTGAGCACGGCCATTTCGCGGAGGTTGCGGGCGATTGCCTCAGCCTGACCTCTTTCTTCGGCTTCGAGACCTGGAAATGCACCGGGGGTGTCTAGCAATGTCACTACTGGAATGTTAAACTTCTCAGCGAGTTTCATCATGCGCAGGGCTTTGCGATATCCCTCGGGTGCTGGCATTCCGAAGTTGCGATATTGGCGTTGTTTGGTGTCGCGCCCTTTTTGCTGACCAATAATCATTACCGACTGGTTATCGATGGTTCCGAGTCCGCCCACGATGGCTTTGTCGTCGCCAAAGTACCGATCGCCATGTAGTTCCATAAAATGATCTACGAACTTGTCGATATAGTCGAGGGTATAAGGTCGGTCAGGATGTCGTGCCAATTGAACACGTTGCCATCTTGTCAGGTTATTGAAGATACTCTCACGGAGGCCTACAGCACGTTCTTTCAGTTTCTCAATTTCCGGAGCAACTGCGCTTTCATCGCCTAGTGTTAACTTTTTGAGTTCTTCAATTTTCTGTTCCAGGTCGGCTACTGGTTTTTCAAAATCGAGGTAATTCATCCCTGCGTGGTTTAGTTAAAATGTAATTCTGAGGCAAATATACAAAAATTATAGTCGCCCGAGTATGCTTCGAATTTTGAGTGCCCAAACCATCCAAATTGCCTCAATAACGATTGCTCTCGACATTTTCGACACTCCTTCTATTCGCTCGCGAAATATCACCGATACTTCTTTAATTTTAAATCCCTTTTTAAAGGCCCGGAAGTGCAATTCTATCTGAAATGAATATCCATTAGACTTGATTCGATTCAAATCAATCGATTCCAACACTCTCCTGTGAAAGCATTTAAATCCGGCAGTGGTATCGAACACATTCATCCCGGTGATGGTGCGCGCATACACATTGGCCGAATACGACAAAATCAGACGCGATAACGGCCAGTTAATGATACTAATTCCGTTATAATAGCGTGAGCCTATAGCAAGATCTGCCTCACCCGAACGAACAGGTTTAACTAATCGCGGCACATCCGCCGGATCATGCGAAAAATCGGCATCCATCTCACATATAAACGTGTACCCATGCTCTAGGGCAAATCGAAAACCAGTTACATATGCTGTACCAAGTCCTTGTTTACCAGCACGTGTGATGAGGTGTATACGGTCGGTGTACTCAATTTGCATCCGACGAACGATATCGGCAGTACCATCAGGCGAGCCATCGTCAACAACCAGAACGTCAACATGTACCTGCTCGAGTGCCATCAACGTAGGCAGCATCCGCTCGATATTCTTCGACTCGTTATAAGTGGGGATAATAATGAGGATATCAGATTTCATAGTAATCGTGCAACAATTGTATATGGACTATTGTCCTTTACCACCTAAAACGGTCATGATGGTGTTCAGTAGTATTTTGAAGTCCATTCTCAGGGACATATTTTCGACATAAAACAAGTCGTATTTGGTCTTTTCTTTAACGTCTTCCAGGGATTCATCGTATTTCCACTTAACTTGAGCCCAGCCCGTAATGCCGGGTCTAACGCGTAAACGACGGGTGTACAACGGAATTTGTTTTTTGAATTGTTCGACGAAATATGGGCGTTCGGGGCGTGGTCCAACCAGACTCATATCGCCAACCAACACATTATATAACTGAGGGATTTCATCCAGTCGGAGTTTCCTCAACCACAGACCCAGGGGTGTGATTCGGGGATCGTTTTCCGTTGCCCAAACCGGACCGCTTCTTTTTTCCGCATCCTGATACATGGTGCGAAACTTATAGATGGTAAATGATTTACCATATAAGCCAACTCTTTCCTGACTAAAAACAGCCGGACCCGGTGAGGTCATTTTAATAAGTGCGATTAATATGAGGAAAATAGGCGCCGTTACGAGTAAAATTGCCAATGAAAGTACCAAATCGAAAAGTCGTTTGGTGTACTTTTCCCACGAAGGCATGGGGTCGGGCATTACTTCGATTAGAGGCAGACCAAAAATCTGATTTGTTTGATTTAGGCCTGTAATTAGGTGTACAAATCCAGGTATAATTTTTACCGATACATCTGGGATGTCGATTACATCCACGATTTTCATCAATTTCTGAGTGTCCTCATGTTCAAGAGCGACGATTACATCCTTAATTTGTTCCTGAAGAATTATCTGTTTGAGGTTGTCGATACCTCCAATAATCGGAACTCCCGAAATCTCTTGATTAAACTCAAATTCGTCGTTCTCGGAGATAAATCCGACTACATTCATACCGGATGTTTTGTTTCTCTCCAGGTTTTCGCGGATATCTTTTGCGGTGTCGCCTGTGCCAATTATAACCGCCCGATGCAGTCCTTTTCCTTGTTTAACCTGATGGATTTCAAAGGTTCTAACTAGTATTCGAAAAAAAGAAACGCTCAGAAAAACAACTAACCAGTAGCTGAGGGTATAGCTTTTGGCGTATTGAATATTATTGGAACTCCATCCGAGATTGTCTATAAAAAGCACGAAAAATAAGATGAGCGTGCCCAAGAGGGTGACTTTCCCAATTCTCAATACCTCATCAAAACGGGAAATCAGATAAGAGTTTTTGTACAATCCGAAAATAGTGAATACCAATAACCAAAAAACACAGATAACCAGAGCTGGCAAAAAAAGCGCAACGGGGCCTTGAGAAATATCTCCTGGTATAATTCCCAACTCAAACCTAACAAAGTAAAATAGATACCAGGAACCAAGCAGCGCAATACAATCGGCAATGAAAGTATTAACAATGTTCTTAAATGAATCCACGTAAATTAAATCGGTTTCGGTGTGATCTCACAAAGTGGTAAATTTAAGGCTAATTATCACAATTGTATAATGTGCATGTAACCGAATTGGTAGCCCCAAATAGTTACAGGTATTTTAACTTCTAAACAGATTCCGTGTTTCAACTTTTAAAAACTTCTTCTAAGGGGAAAGCCCGTCTTGGCAAACTTCAGACCGATCATGGCGTAATCGAAACCCCGATTTTCATGCCGGTTGGAACAATCGCAACTGTAAAGGCCGTAAAGCAGGAAGATCTCAAACTTCGGGTCAAGGCACAGATTATTCTCGGAAATACCTACCATTTGTTTCTGCGTCCTGGAAACGACATTATGTATCGCGCTGGGGGGTTACACAAATTCATGAACTGGGACTTGCCTATTTTGACCGATTCTGGTGGATATCAGGTTTTCTCTCTGGCTGCCAATCGCAAACTGGAAGAGCAAGGCGCAACGTTCAAAAGCCATATCGACGGATCGAAGCACCAATTCACTCCAGAAAATGTGGTTGGAACGCAGCGTGTGCTCGGATCTGATATTATGATGGTGTTGGATGAATGTCCGCCTTATCCATGCGACGAAGATTATGCCCGCAACTCGATGCATTTAACGCACCGCTGGGCCAAACGATGCAAGACAGAATTTGAGGCTACCGAAGGTCTTTACGGACACAAACAACATCTTTTCGGAATTGTGCAGGGTAGTGTTTATCCGGAGTTGCGAAGAGAGTCGGCAAAGGCCATCTCAGATATGGATTTACACGGAAATGCGATTGGTGGATTAAGTGTTGGCGAGCCAGCTCATATGATGTACGACATGACCGATTTGGTGACCGACATCCTCCCTGAGAACAAACCTCGCTATTTGATGGGGGTTGGGACTCCCGCTAACCTGCTACATAACATCGCCCGGGGCGTCGACATGTTCGATTGTGTAATGCCAACGCGAAACGCCCGCAATGGAATGCTTTTCACCCGAAATGGAACCATCAATCTTAGAAATGCGAAGTGGAAAGATGCATTTTCTTCGGCTGATGAGGGCTTTGATTCGACCTTATGCTCTGATCACACGCTGGCGTACATGCACCACCTCATTAGATGTCAGGAATTTCTGGGGATGGAGCTCGCATCATTGCATAATCTTACATTTTTCCTTTGG
>JAIUMT010000093.1 GCA_022565415.1 Balneolales bacterium
ATTGCCATTTCGACCGGCTAAGACGTATGCGTCATTCAGCGACTGTGTTGTGGTAAAAAACAGCTGAAAAACGTGTCCGCCCGTTTCAATGTCTAATCCGATTGCAAAATTATTACTAAACGACTCATTTAGATCATTCCCCGACCAGATATACTGTCCCGTCAGGGCCAATCTGCCAGTTATCCGGTACCGTGCCGACATCCCAAAACCATAGTACCACCGAGCATCTCCCGGAATGGAAACCTCAAACCCGGTACGATTAAAGCGAGCTACTTTTGGAGCCAGTTGTAGGCTTAGATTATCGGTAAACTTTCGCGAGACTAAAATCGCGGCATAGTAAGATGTGCGGTCGTATAAGGTAAAGGATGGTGATCCCACGAAATTATATTCTGAACTGTTGAGTCCAACGGATCCGGTAATTGATACATTCACAGGCGGACTCCCGGACTGCATTTGCTGAATTAAGGCGTAACGAAGTCCGGCATCAAAAACCTTATCGAGCCCCGATCTGCCTATAAAAACCGAAGCTTTGTCGGAAATACCATATTCCAGACTAAACCGTATCACGGCACCATTATCAATACCATAAAAATTGCGCCAACCGTTACTCAACTCCCCAAAACTATGCATAATCGCGTAGTGCATTTCACCGCGAGACAGGGGTTCGGTCGTTAGAATATTTATGTTTCTCGGGGCCATAAATGTTAACTCTACCGGTCGGTCCTGAACAGCAAGTCGCCTTTCAAGCTGACCATAAAGCTCCAACGGCAGAAGCAACACAAAAACGAAGAGAAGTGGCTTAATCATTATACTTTTCCATTTGTATTCGGATGGTTACCCTCTGGATGTCACTAAGTTCGTAAAATACGACCCGGGGTCTGCTAATTTCATGATCGGCAAGAGCTACTTCAAAAAACGCCTCAAGCAGAACTAATTTCCCTTCCTCATCGAAAGTAAGAGTACCGTCGATTGTGCGCTCCTGGGTTATACCATGAATAGTAAATAAGCCCCGGACTTGTACTTCCTGTGTTCCTGTAGCCAATGGGTTTACCTGTGAATCGTTGGTAAATGTGCCCTTGAACTCAGCGAATGGGAACTCATTTGTTCGAAGGTAACTGTCGCGCATGTGTCGATTTCGAAGCGTAATACCTGTATCTAACGTATTTAGATCGAGATAAAAATCGACTGTCCTTTCGTTGATGTCGATCAGGCCTGTGAGGTTATCGGATGTCCCCGTGAACGTAAGTGCAGGCGCCCGCGATTCAAACTCTGCATATCCATTTTCGCCATAGTATTGTTGAGCCAACGAAGCGGGTGCTATGGCTATTAGCGAAATAAGTGTTATTGCAACAACGCGAATCATCATTTTTGGATGGTTACGATGTCGCCGCTTCGGGATACTGTGAATTCGCGTAGATCTCTGCTGGCAGGCCCCTGAACCACTTCGCCCCTGTTGTTAAAACGTGAACCATGACAGTTACAAATGAATTGTTGGTTTGTAAAACTCCAATCTCTGTCACATCCAGAATGCGTACAAACGCTGGTAAAGGCCCGGAATGTGCCATCTACATTTACGACCAGGGTTTGCGCGGCGGCAATGAGCCCCCATGCTCCACTACTGGAAAGTGAGGTGGCATCGCTTTTAGAAAGGTCTATTCGGATGGTGTTCCCAGAGATGGTGAATCCGGAGTCGTTATTTGGCGGATCAGTCGGGGCTGGACCGATTATATTCTCGGTGCCAGAGTCGCTTCCACAACTGGAAATTGAAATTCCCATTACGGCAAATAAGGCAACAGAGCCAGCGGTTTTGAGAAAAGCGCGACGGCTAACAGCATCAGTAGTTAAGCCGTTTTCGACTAAAATATTGGAATCGTCTTTCATAAGTATCGTGTAATTAGTGTGATGTGTGCACCAAAGAAGTACTATTCTTACACGACTTATAAGCGATATACCTAATTATTTCGTTCCAGCTCGTAGCTTATCGAGCATATCATTAAAAATCTGAGCTTCGTCGCTCGATAGACCAGCGGCGATATCGTCCATCTCTTGGTTACGAGTATCTATTCGCTTGAGCAACTCCAATCCTTTCTCTGTAATAGTGATGTCAACCCGGCGTCGATCAGATTCACAATTTGCCCTTTTGGCAAGTCCGTCGCGAATCATCCTATCTAAAATGCGAGTAACATCCGAATTTTTATCGAGCATTCGGTCTTTGAGCATGCTATTAGTAACCGGATCGGGATATTGCCCTCGTAGAATTCTCAAAATATTGAACTGTTGCATCGTCAGTTTTTCGTCGCGCAACAAATCTTGCATCTTCGAACTGAGCGCATTGTAGGTATAAAACAGGTTAATCATCAACTTTTGATGGATATTCCGGAATTTATACTGCTTGATTTCTTCTTCTATTCTCATGTCATAATTAAGTTTGTGAGCACACATCTACGAGCTCATGAGGGCTTGTTGTGGAAAATACTATTTAATATTCTTTCCATGAAAAAACAACAAAGCTGCATATTTGTTTAAACAACTAAATATACACATTCAGTTCCAAATATTTGCAGAATTGATATAAACAAAGAAAGCCAGATTCGGTTGGAATCTGGCTTAATGTGAAATCGAAAAAAGTTTCTCGATTTAGTACAATCTGGATATCCAGGATGGAGCTTCGTAATCTTCTTTCAAAATATCCTGAAGTTTCTCAGCCTCATTTCGATCGGCTACGCGACCCAAACGAACACGATACCAAATATCACCGGTAGCTTCTTCACCATACTGAACAACAAATGATTTTTCATACCCTCTGTTTTTCCATACGGAGATTTGTCTTTCGGCGGTGTCGCGAGCTCTCCAGGCACCAACCTGAACCGAAAACTGACCGTCGTCGGTGAAATTAACTGTTCTGCGTTCTTCCTCAAGACGACGCTCTTCTTCCATTTGTCGCTGAACTCTTGCCAAGCTGTCAGCAGTTGACCGCTCTTGCTGCATAACCCGAACACGCTCCAGTGAATCAAGCCTAGCTTGCTCTCTTTCCTGAATGTCTTGTTCTGATGGTCCGCAAGCTTGTACCAGGAAGACTCCAAGTAGCATAATAGTTAGATACTTTGTGAAATTCTTCATATTTAGTCCTGCTTTTGTTGATAATTAGAGTCTGCTTTTAATATTACTATATCTGTTCATAGCATTAAAGTAACAAATTTTCATTGATTTAACCCGATTTATTGATTTGTGGTAACAACGCTGCTAATGGGATGTAATTGTCAACGATTGCACTTAAATTATTTGATTCACGCATACGTTAACCCAATAAACCTGATAATGACCTTTTTAATTCATGCTTTCGATCACACCGATGCCGATGCAATCAACCGCCGACTTGCTGCCCGCGAAGAACATCTTACCGGGGCAAAAAAAATGCATGCCGACGGACAAATTCATCTTGCCGGAGCCATGCTCAACAGCGATAATGGCATGATTGGCTCTGTTGTTATTGTCGAGATGGATTCACTTGAAGAAGTTGAAGAATGGCTACGTGACGAGGTCTATTTAAAGATGAATGTTTGGGATAAAGTCGGTATCTATCCGCTAAAACTTGCCCTAAAGTGACCCTATCCACTCCAGATACATATTTTTACAGGATATGGTCACACAGTTAAATTTAATATTGGCATTATATTTAAATGTCCCTATATTGACAGTGCGCTCAAGTAGCGTCTCTCTTGATGAATAGTTAAAGGCGGCACATCTGATACATGTGTCGCCTTATTTTTTTTTAAGCTTCATCCATGTATCACATCAACACCCCGCTAATTCTTAGCGCAACTCTATTCCATCCCCAACGTAACAGTTAGAACTGTGTCTCTGTAGAACAAAATCCGCCAAAAAAGAAGAAGCATATTTGTCTTAAACGGATTATTGTATATTCGGAGCTCACTAGATTTTAATCGAACCCGATAACACTTACGATATATGAGTAATTTCACCATCCGAAAGCGAACAGCCGACACCGTCGATGTGCTCGAACTTGTAGGCGAACTGGATGCCCACACTGCTTCTCACCTCGAAGATTCACTCAAGAGTCTAATTGAGTTGGAGAGGTATAATATCGTTGTAAACTGCACTGAACTGGCCTACATTTCCAGCGCTGGCCTTGGCGTTTTCATGGCCTATATTGAAGATGTCCGTTCTTTACAGGGTGATATCAAGCTCACCAATATGTCTCCCAAAGTGTATAATGTATTCGATTTGCTCGGCTTCCCGACACTCTACGATATTGTCGATACCGAAGAAGAAGCGATTGTCATGTTTACATCATAATTCATCAGCTGGTTTACGCTGTGCCATCACCTAAACAACATACTATTATCGTCTGCGCATCAACTGAGCGAATTTCTGATGTTCGCGAGTTTGTAGCTAAACATGCCACAAATTTCGGATTCAGCGACGAAGATGTGCATGATATCAGACTGGCCGTCGACGAAGCCTACACCAATGTTGTAAAACATGCCTATCATTACGATAACTCCAAGAAAGTCGAAGTAACTGTTAAAACTTTCCGAAACGAATTTCTGGTATCTATTTCGGATGAGGGCACTGCTTTTGATTTTGCCAGCTATAAAGAACCAAACATTGAAGAGCGTATCATGCTTCGCAAACGCGGAGGTGTCGGAGTATACCTCATCCGTAAACTTATGGATCGCGTTGAATACCGAACATCTGGTCGCCAAAATGAAATTCTAATGTCTAAAAAACGGTAACAGTCGCCTATTTTGAGTTCGAATAACGAACAAATGGACAGTCGCCATGCGCGATACGAGTTGCGCACCCTGCTCGATACAAGCCGGATGCTTATCGAGTCGCACGACCTCGGTTTTGTGCTGAACAACCTCCTCCTCATTAGTATGGGGAAGCTTTTTAGTCTGCGTGCCTGCATTTTACTGTGGGATCCCATCAAGAAAGATTATGAAGTTGCCAAGAACAAGGGCAAAACCGGGCTTTTCGAAAAACAACGCATGAACCTGTCGCTAAGCGATAATCTGAAGAGCAAATCTGTTATTCTTTGTCCGCAAGATGATGACGGAAGCGTTCCCGAGACTTTCAAAAAATCGGGATTTTGCGCCTTGTTCAGCATCCGCACTAGCGCACAGCATATCGGATACTTGTGCATCGGCGAGAAGGCGAACAAAGAGTTATTCACAGAGCAGGAACTCAATTTCATCGAGAATCTTGTTAATGTTTCTGCCGTTGCAATCGCCAATTCCCAGCTGGTTCGGCAGCTTCGCACCACAAACCTTCAGCTCGACCGACGGGTTCAGGAAATGCACACTCTTTTCGATTTGAGTAAGGAGTTTAATGCAACCGTCGATTTAGAGCCCATTTTACGGATTTTCAAATTTGCATTGCTGGGTCAGATGTTTATCCGGTCGTTCTTCTTCCTGCTGAAACGAAAAGGCTCAGATGCCGAAGTCGTGGTTCAAAATGGCATGAAGGGAGAGTTTACCGGCGACGAAATGGACGACCTGCTAAAGATTAAGCAGACCGTTACGCGTACCGGTGACTCGCACAGACAAAAGTTTCCCATGCTGGAGACCAATAAAATCGAAGCCCTCATCCGACTAGAACTGCAGGATGAAGTGGCCATTATGGGTGTTGGCGCACGCGCAACAAACGAGATTTACACCGAGAGTGATTTCAATTTTCTGAGTTCGCTGGGGAATCTGGCCATGCTTTCTGTACAGAAAACCTACCTTTTGCAAGAGCGCATCGAAATGGAGCGGCTCGAAGAAGAACTTAC
Source organism: Balneolales bacterium (assembly GCA_022565415.1). GTDB lineage: Bacteria > Bacteroidota > Rhodothermia > Balneolales > HLUCCA01 > HLUCCA01. The sequence continues at coordinate 5,795 of JAIUMT010000093.1, forward strand.
CATCGCCCGAACTATCCAGCAAAAACTGTTACCCGATCCGTTGCCAAAACTAGAAGGGCTTCAGGTTGCTGCTTCCAATGTGTCGAGTCAGCAGGTGGGCGGCGACTATTTCGATGTTATCAAAAACGGAAACGATGCCTACATTGCCATCGCCGACGTTACCGGAAAAGGCATCCCTGCATCGCTGTTAATGGCCAATCTCCAGGCCATGTTGCATGTTCTTACGCCTGTTGAAAGCACCATGAGCGAGGCCACCGGACGAATTAATGACATCATCTACAAAAACACGCCAAGCGACAAATTTATCAGCTTTTTCTGGGGACGATATGATTTGAAATCCGGCGAACTTACTTATGTAAATGCCGGACATAATCCGCCCCTGCTCATGCGAGAAGCCTTCTCCGAACCGGAATTATTGTCGGAGGGGGGAGTTCTTCTCGGCGCAATGCCAACCATGATGAAATACCAAACTGGCACTATTGCCCTTGAGTGCGATGATGTTATTGTGATGTACACCGATGGTGTGAGTGAGGCTTTAAGCGAAACCGAGGAAGAGTACGGTGAAGAACGGCTAAATGAGTGTGTCAAAAATAATGTTAGTCTGGATGCCGACGGCATTTTATACGCAATTCTGGAGGATGTAAAAGAGTTCACAAACAATCAGTACAGCGACGATATTACAGTTGTAGTTCTGAAAAAGTGTTGATTTTACTCACAGCTGCGGCATCCAGAATTGAGAGCCTCCGAAAGTGACTAGCAGATTGAACTTAAAATCGACCTCGTGATTTTTTGAACTACCCCGGGGATGATGAAGGCTTTTCGCAACGAACCGGAATTCGATGCCCCAGGCAGGGGAACAAATCGCAGATAGGGTGACTCTGCTCACAATCTTCTGATGCGAAGCGAATCACCCCACGATTTAGTTCTCAGGCAGAGCAGACGATCCCCGCCCCGACATAAATCCGGACAAACTCAACGTCCAGCGCGAATGCGATTGCTGCTGTTCTACTGCCAGGTTCACGATGGTATCGTACATTCGATACCGATTCATAATATCGCGGACATAATTTGACGTTTCGATACCGCGCGCAAACCCATGACGAGCATGCTGATAAAACTGTCGGTTCATCAGCATCAACAGACCATGTTCTACATTATCCCAGGTGTTCGGGTCGCGATTTCGATCGATAGCAATACGCCGCGCATCTGCAACGTGACCCATTCCGGCATTATATGTGGCCAAAGCGAGTGAAATACGGTTCGTAGAATCCAGATAACTGTAATGATCTAAATGTTCTTTTATGATGCGGATTCCCTCGCGAATGTTCGCCTCTTCATCGAAAAGTTCTTCTTCGGTAAGTGGGGAAAAACGTGGAATGACCTGCATAAGCCCGACGGCGCCAGCCCAACTAACGGCATTTGGATCGAATTGCGACTCCTGAGCCATAATTGCGATTATGAGTTTCCAATCGACTCCCATCTCCTCGGCGATTGGTCTAACGAGTCCGTCGTAAGGCGACAAAATTCCAGAATGCTGCGTAACAGGCGCGGATGCTCTGAAGCGATGAATCATTTGCTCGTTTTCGTAGTATCGTTCGCGCAGGATGTTAAGCAAGGCAGATCTTCGAGGTTGACCATCGGCTTCGTGAATGCGAAAATGTCCCGTGATGAATGCATCGACTTCAGTTTTCAGCTGAGGAGCATTTCGCCGAATTCCCCATGCGATTAGGTCGCGGGTGGTGATGCGCGGACCTTCAACAACGCCCTTGATATACACAGCGCTGGCACGGTAAAGATTGTCGTCGGCGATAGTTGCTTCAATTTCTCCATCAGAAACAGCAAGAATTAATGCTTCTGTGTCGAAATGTTCGGGCACGGTGTTAATCAGAACATCGATGCCTTTCTGCTGTAATCCGATGAGGGAATGATAATAAGAACTTCCGCGGCGTACGGTAACTGTTACGCCAGCTAAGGAATCGAGCGATGTGATCTCACGTTCGTGAACGGAAGGAAGTACAATAACCTGGTCGACTAAATTGTACGGTTCAGAGAATTCGATGTGGCGAACCCGCTTTGGGAGAATAGCATAATTTTGGGCAATTACATCGGCATCGCCGCGATTGAGCAGGTCTATGGGATCTTCGTCTTCTGAAGGGATTACGACCTCAACTCGAAGACCATGCTCACGGGCGAACTCAGAAAAGAATTCGAACTCAAATCCGCGTTCGAGTCCGTGGTGAAGAAAATAGGATACGGAGCTATAGCGGGTAGCCAGACGAATTACGCCGCGTTCTTTGATAGCATCGAAATCAAAATCGATTGGTTCCTGATATTTAATAGCGATATCGTCTGAATCGACTCGGTTGATATAACCTTTGAATGCAATAAAAACGACAAGTAGTACTGCAGCAAGTGTGAGCAGTGTAGGTATGTAGCGGTTTTGTTTCATATAATTGATCTTTGGTGAGCGGGGCGAGGGAGACGCTTCGTGTTACCCCAGTTGTTACCTAACATGAAGATGTTATCAGGTAGCTTTTTAAGTAGATTATTCCCTCTTTACAGTCTCAAGCTGATTTCCTGGAAATCACTTATTTTCTCTGTTTCTGTATGATTACGGTAAGATTTTTGTGTACAAGTACAATTCTTTTAATGGGTTGTATTCATTCAAGATAACGAATTTTACGCAAAAATAATTTCCCCTAAGATTAAGGTTTCCTCATCGGCAAACATCTACATTCAATATGCATCGTTTAAGACGGATAGTAGCGCTTTTATTACCACTACTACTACTAAGTTTATTAAATTCTCAGGCCCAAATTGGCGGTCAAGTTCTCGAAACTAATACAGGAAAACCAATTGTTGGTGCTAACATTTCTGTGCCCGAGTCGAGTATTGGTGCCAGTAGTTCCCGAAACGGAAACTTCGCTTTGCAGTGGTATAGCTTCCCCATTCAGTTACAAGTTTCTGCAATAGGGTATGAACCGCAATCTATAACCGTGTTCGAAAGTACATCAGAATTACGAATCGAACTGGAATCCAAAGTGTATCTATCGGATGAAATCACCGTCTCCGACGCGCGAATTGATGCGCAAAATATTCGAACCCGACCGATCCCGGTTACCAGCGTGGATGTCGCCAACAACAACTTCAAACAGAACACCAGCAGCGCCGACTTACTTAGAAGCGAAAAAGGGGTTTACATCCAGCAAACATCACCCGGACAAGGAAGTGTTTACATACGCGGGCGAGCTGGGCGGGATGTACTCTATTTGTTTAACGGTCTTCGGATGAATCCTTCGTTTGTGCGTTCGGGTCAGAATCAGTATTTCGGAGCCGTTGATCCGTTCACTACAAGACAGATAAATGTATTCAGGGGTCCGGTTTCGGTATATTATGGTAGCGATGCGCTATCGGGCGGACTAGACGTAACCCCCATCATACGGTCATTCTCGACTGATAAAAGCTGGTCGGGCGCGATGGTAACTCAGGCCAATTTCGAGGGAACAGGCGAACGCACCATCCACACAAATACATCCTACACTTCTCCCCGACTCACATTTTACTTAGGAGGAACTGCCCGGCACTACAGCTATTACCGAATGAGTTCGTCGTCTAAAAGCGACCAATGGTTCCCCTATGAAACTAAAATCAACGATGTAGATTACAACTTTCTGTCGTACACAACGTCCATGCGGTACCGGATTAACGAACGGAATCAGCTGTCGGCGGTTAGTTATACAGGTGTAATTCCTGATTCACCCCGCCTCGACCGAATGGTAATGGGATACCGCACTCAGGTTGATCCAAGTTTTACGTCGCCAGATGTTGCCTACGATTCTAACACCTCGCCGTTGATGTTTTCAGCTCACAGTGTAAGTTTGAGCTCGTCGGTGCAACGAAGATTTATAACCAGTGCGAACATCCGACTCGGATATCATCAGCTTAAAGATCATCGCAAGGAGGTTCCGTACGACACCCCTCCCGACTTAAGTACCGGTTTTACTGAGTTTACGCGATCTACGGTAACCAGGTACGACGAAAACACCAGTGACCAGTATTTATTTTCGTTTGATGCGCTCGCAACGCCATTCAAAACCACATTGGTACGCCTTGGAGGTGACATCAATCGGGATCAAATCAGTAGCAGGCGCTATCGCACAAACCCAGGAGAATCGTTGCGAGAAGAGTTGCCACGGTATCCTGATGGATCGAGTTATTCACAAATGGGGTTATTTTTGCATGTGAACCAGAATTTGAGTGCTGATTTGTGGGTTGAGGGAGGTGTTAGGTTCTCCTATATACAGGCAGATTTAAACTTAGAAGGTGCGGATTCTGAGCGTGGATACGACGCATAGGACACCAGTTTCAAGTACACGACAGGGTCTGTGGGAATGACATGGTCGCCGATTCAATATTTGTATTTCACGAGCAATGTGTCGACCGGATTCAGGGCTCCGAATGTGGCCGACTTATCTGAACTCGGCGAACGTAGATCGCGGTTCATGCAGGTTCCGAATCCCAATTTGAATCCGGAGCATACTATAAATGTTGATGCGAGCGTACGCTGGATTAACGATGTTTTAAACCTGGAGGTAACTGGTTATTCGGTAACATACTCCGACAAAATTGAGAGTGTGCCAACTGGAAACTTACTGCCAATGTCCAATGGGAGCACGCTCATCGAAATGACGAACCGCAACGAAAATTCGATGCAATTGTATGGAATTGAGAGTAGCGTTGATATCAAGTTCACTCCGCTTCTTCGTGCCGGACTCACCTTCAACTACACATACGGAGACTTGAAAGAGCGAAATGGGCGAGTATCTCCGGTAGATCGAATTCCTCCTGGAAATGGTCGGGCATATGTGCGATACGAAATTATTGACGGACTCGATTTGGGTCTACAAACGCGATTTGCACTCGAACACAGAAGGCTTTCAGACTCTGAATTACAAGATTTTCGAATTTCTAACGATGGAACTGATGGGTTTATGATATTTCAGTTAGTGAGTAACTGGCAAGTAACCGACAACAGCGAAATTCATTTTTTTGCTGATAATTTGCTTGATTCGGCATATCGGGAACATTCGAGCAGTCTGGACGGATTGGGTCGAAATGTGACCGTTCGATACTCGTACCGGTTTTAAACCTGTCGCACAATTGTCGCTTTGTGAAATTCCGGATCGGTGCGGGTAGCGTTGACTTGTTGTGGTACGA
>JAIUMT010000094.1 GCA_022565415.1 Balneolales bacterium
GGAAAATATGCCGAACTCGGTCGTTTATCCGAAGCCGACGACAGCGACGTGGCGTTACACATGAAATTGGTTTCCGAAATGCTCGGCGAACACGGATTACAACGTTACGAAGTGAGCAATTTCGCCCGAGAAGGTCACGAAGCGGTGCATAACAGCAGCTATTGGGAACATGTTCCGTATCTTGTAATTGGTCCGGGGGCGCACGCATTCATGCTGTCCAACGTCGCCCAACGATGGGAAACGGAGTCCGACCTGGCCGCCTACATCCGAAATGCTAGATTGAAATCCCAACCCAAATTCAATCTCGAAACGCTCGACAGACTGGCATTGGCCGAAGAACGACTCATGATGGGATTACGCACCCGAAAAGGAGTTTCGAGGTCTGTGTTAGCCTCGAAGTACAATTACATCCTAAACGCATCTCAGCTGGATTTCATCAACCGTCTTGCACACGAAAACTTTATTGAGCTGCAGCACAACGACATCCTGAGGTTAACTGAGAACGGATATGCCACTGCCGACCGCATTACCCTCGAGATAATATCGCGGCACTAATCGGAAACGCAACGATGAAACCATAGATTATTCATCGTTTTAGGCATATATTGCGGCTGGAACCTCAGAAATCAAGCGATACATTGACTTAATTATATCTGACATTTCAACACAACCATTAACAACATTATTACCATGTATATCGGATTTCAACACCTACACTCTTACTTGTCGTACTTGGTACTCGCCGGACTCGTAATTAGCATAGTACTTGCGCTGAAGGGCTTTTTTGGTAAAAACCAATTTACCGACAAAGACCGAAAACTTGCCCTTTTGGGTTTAATTCCGGTTCACCTGCAATGGGTTTTCGGACTCGTGCTCTATTTTCTCTCCCCGTTAGGACTAACCAGTCTTTCTGGCGATGTAATGGGTAATTCCGTTGCCAGACTGTACGCCATCGAGCACCCGTTAACTATGATTATCGCTGTAATTTTAATTACAGTCGGTTTTTCAAAAGCGAAACGTGCGTCTGATCCCCAAAAGCAGTACGTATACATCTGGACATTTTATCTTGCCGGATTACTACTGATTTTACTTCGTATTCCGTGGATCAACTGGCCATAAATTACCCTTTTTATCATAACTGAGGGGTATTTAACAGATACTCCTCAGTAAATTTTACTTTTTCCCGCTAGAAAAATCTCATTTAACCTGCCCATTCATAATTGCCCCATCTTTCAGCCGAACAATTCGCTTCGCATAACCGGCATCCACATCAGAGTGCGTCACCATCACAATTGTCGTCCCCGATTCATTCAACTCACGAAGTAATTTCATCACTTCCTCACCATTTTTCGAATCCAGATTACCGGTCGGCTCATCGGCAAAAATCAACTTCTGATTTCCCACAATAGCCCGACAAATTGCAACCCGTTGTTGCTGTCCGCCAGAGAGTTGATGGGGATAGTGCATAGCTCGGTGCGGAATTTCCAGTTTCTCTAACATGGTAATTACGCGCTTTTTACGATCATCCGCACCTACCCCCTGATAAATAAGTGGCAGTTCGATGTTCTCGAAAACCGTTAGCTCGTCGATGAGGTTAAAACTCTGAAAAATGAATCCGATATGGTGTTTTCGGAGGAGAGCCCTATCCCGCTCCGTGGCACTCGATACATCCCGATCCATACACCTGTACGTCCCTTCAGAAGCATTGTCAAGAAGCCCCAGGATATTCAGCAAAGTCGACTTCCCACACCCTGAAGGACCCATTATCGCGACAAAATCACCTTGGTCAATATTCAAATTCACCGAATTGAGAGCGGTTGTTTCAATATCTTCAGTAATGAAGCGTTTGGTAAGATTTTCAGTGATTATCATTCTCAATAATTATTATAGTCGTGAGCGAATTTACCTAACGACGTGATGATGTTCGTAAATTTAGTTTGTCGTGGTCACCAAATCCATCATACGACGACGTGATAACCTGATCCCCGGGTTGCAACCCGTCTTCGATTACATAAAACTGACTATTCTGACGACCTATTCGAATATTTCTGCGAACGGCAGATTCGCCACCGGGTTCAAGTACATATACCCAATTACCGCCGGTACGCTGGAAAAACGCTCCGCGTGGTAAAAGCAACGCATCCTCAGATTCGCTAAATGTTAAACGAGGCCGAATACTTTGTCCGCGTCGAATCGACTCGGGATGCTCCGCCACAAAATCTAGATCTACCTGAAACCGGCCATCGACCACCTCCGGATAGACTCTACTTATTTGTAGCTCATACGTACGACCTGCAAAATCGAAGCTTGCTCTTTGACCCGCCTCAACACGGGCAATATAGACTTCATCAACAATGGCACGAATTTTATACCCATCAAGCACATCTATTTGACCGATTCGTTGTCCGGCCGCCTTCGTTTCGCCGATTTCGGCATCCAGGGAGGTTAGCTGTCCGCTGATGGGCGCACGAATTACGAGATTATCCATGATTTGAGCCACCAACATCAGGTTATTACGCATGTTTGCCAGGGATTGCTCTATAAACTGAAGTTCATTTTCGGTGGCTACCGAGTCGAGTGCGAGCTGTTCGGCATACAAATCGCGACGTTGTAGAACCTGCTCGAATTTCTGTTGGGATTCCTCGAACTGGTGAACGGAGACCAGGTCGCGGGCATACAAAGACGAATCTCGGCTGAATTCCCGCCGTCGTTGTTTGAGTTCCGTTTCGTGAGACAGAACCTCGCTTCTGAGCGATAGCCGTTGCTGCTGAAGCGCCAACCGCGTGTTTCGCATGGTGTTCATCTGCTCGAGAATATGTGTTTCGCGGTTCATCACATCCAGTTGCAAATTGTTATTCGACATCACCAGAATGGTATCGCCCTCCTCCACAAAACTGCCGCCCTCAACCAAAACCCGATCGGTTCGTCCGCCCTCGACTGCATCCAGAAAAATCGATCGTATCGGAATCACCGTTGCATTAACGGTAATAAACTCCTCAAACGGGGCTTGCTCAACCTGAGAAACGGTTATTCGACTGCTATCAATGGTGGTAGATGAACCTCCTGAGGCAGAAAAGACATACATATACAAGACATAGACCAACAGTAATGCCCCAAATACAATAGCACCGATTTTCCCAGCAGAAAACGATTTCTTCTCAATTTTACGATCCATTCAACTAAAAGTGGTTAAAATAAATAGGTAGAAGCTTCAAACCTCGAAAATAATAAAATGCCAATATAGTCTATAGAGATGCGATGTCAAGACAAAAAATGATTAAAAACGAAATTGCATCTATAGAACTTATACCCTGCATTAGTAAGAGTATTTCGGAGGCGATTTGTTACAAACTTTTTTTAGGTCTTTTCACAACACAATAGTTATTAAAAGCTTACACACACATTTCATGTGAATACTACTTCGTAATCTGAACTTAGTTAGGTATCTTTAGCCCGATTCCCGAGAGCGTCAATCAATTTGCTGGGTTCCCAATTTCAAAGTGAAGTACGTGGTCGTTAGATGAGAGTACAAAATATAGTTTTAGCATTAAGAAGATTACGAAAAGAGTTGCTGTACACTGTGATTAAAGTCGCAGGATTAGCTACAGCATTGTCATGTGCATTTCTAATCTATTTATTTATCTATGATGAGCTACAGTTCGACAGACACAATGATTCGCCAGAAGACCTCTACCGTGTAATACAACTTCCAACGGAAGGAAGTGATGCAGACCCGAGTGCGGTTACGCCCTTCCCCATGCAGCCCATGCTGGCCGACCAATACAGTCATCTGATTTCATCTTCAGCCCGACTTTTCAATCAGCGTGTTCCAAAAATTTCGATGAATTACGTTGAGGGAGACCGTCAGTTCAATGAGCGACGCTTCTTCTTCGCCGACAGCACCATTTTCGACATTATCAAAGTTGAGTTTGTTCAGGGAGACCCTCAGCAGGCGCTAGCCAACCCCGACGGACTAGTAATGACACGGCCGACCGCAGAGCGATACTTTGGCTCAGATGACCCCATAGGCAAGGTTGTTCGCTTCGACGGACGCTTTAACCTGGTCGTGACAGGAATAATTGAACCGCTCCCCGAAACATCGCATGTGCAGTTCGACATGTTGGCATCCATCCAATCGCTGCGTGGATTATATCAGGGTGGAATTCCCGAAACCTGGGAATGGAGTATTGTTTGGACGTATGTCAGGGCAAATGATGGCGTTTCAAACGAGCAACTCAATCAAGGGCTTCGAACACTGACTGAAGACATCTCTGGCATGCGCACCGGATCACCAATTATTTACGAAGCCCAGCCATTAACCGATATTCGCCTGCATTCAGATTTATACGCTGAAATTGGACCGACCAGCAACATGCAATACATAACCATACTGGGATATATTGCGCTGTTTATCTTATCGATAGCCGGAATCAATTTTGTAAATCTTTCCCTGGCAGCATCCGGATCCAGAACACTTGAGGTTGGAATGCGAAAAGTACTCGGCGCCGACAGAAAGCAAATTTTCTCTCAATATATAGGGGAAGCTCTTCTAACCGGATTTATATCGTTATTGGCTGCAGTGGTGCTAATTTTAATAGTGATGCCTTGGTTTGGCTCCGTAACGGGAAGATCGGCCGGATTTGAAGTGTTTCTACAGGGCGATTTCTGGTTGTTTGCAGTCGGAGTAACTGTTTTGGTCGCAGGAATTGCCGGAGCTTATCCAGCTATAATATTGTCATCCTGGTCACCATTAGAGTTATTTAAAGGTCAACGTTCGGGTTCGGGCACATCTTCAAGATTATCAAAAGCATTGATTGTGGTGCAATTTGGCGTTGCGGCTTTTCTGATATCTGGTACATGGATAGTATACAACCAGCTCGATTACATGAAAAATCAGCGCTTGGGATTCGATCATGAGCAAACGGTTGTGATTCCAGTAGCCTTCACCCGAATGATTTTCTTCTTTGATGCATTCATTCAACAAACCGAGCAGCATGCCTCCGTGCGGAAAGTGATCGGAGTGAGCGAAGTAATCGGATCTGAAAATCAAAATTTCAGTTACTCGGTTGAAGGATATCAGAATGGCGAAGAAGTGACATTTCCATTTTATTTCGCCACAGAAGGATTCGAGGAATTACTCGGACTAAACTTAGTAGCTGGGCGCTCATTTAGGGACGATTTCTCGACCGATACAATGGAGTCCATCATTGTTAATGAACAATTTGTTCAGCGAGTCGGTTGGGGCTCTGCAGAAAATGCCATTGGCAAGCAAATTCGTCGCGACGATATGCGGTTTCAGGTAATTGGAGTGCTGCGTGACTTCAATTTCGCAAGCTTGCATCAGGATGTAGAACCGTTGCTTATTGAGCTTCCTAAAGTGGTTCCGAGTCAGCTTGGCTATTCTATGATAAAGCTTGAAGCTGGTAATCCAGCTGATGCCCTGGCATGGATTGAAGAGCAATGGTATGATTTAGACCCAAACCGCCCGTTCGAGTTCTTTTATCTGGACGACAGAATTCAGCAACTGTATGAGGATGAGCAGAAGTTGGCGAATGTGGCCGGATTTTTTTCCATCATAGCTATCATAATCTCTTGTTTCGGTCTATTTGGTCTGGCTTCATACACCACAATTCGGCGAGCACGCTCGATTGGGATCCGGAAAGTTTTAGGTGCATCAGTCGGCAACCTAGTTTACATCCTAAGTAAAGAATTTCTACTACTTGTCTTTGTTGCAAACTTGATTGCATTACCAATAATTTACTATTTGATGGGGAAATGGCTCGAAGGCTTTGCCTATAGAATTTCTATTGGTTTGGAGGTTATCATCATAACCGTTGTTACTACCATACTTATTGCATTTATATCCGTTGCCTGGCAGACTGTTCGAGCAGCAACTCGCAATCCGGTCGAAAGTATCCGGTACGAATAGTCACTTTAAAATCGGATTTCCGACAGCTCGTCACCCGAATCGAAGTATTCATCACAAAGTTGGAAACCGCTTCCAGCAGAGTCGTATAGCCTTGTATCACAACACCGGATAAATAAATATCCAGCATCATACAAGGAACAACGCTATGAATACATTTGCACTTATGTTTGCCACAACCATGCTGTTATCAGCTGGCACACCCGACACGAACCAGACAGACCCCTCAATCGCCGCTACCAACATCACCGTTCAGGCACCTGTTGAAGTTAACTGGTCCACAGAACTCATTAAAGCGGTACGTGAAAAAGACCACGACAGTATTGTGATTAGCATCGATCGTGGAGCCATGCTAGACCATTCTGATGCAGCCGGATTTACTCCGCTGATGTATGCAACACTGAACAACGATGTCGAAACTGTTCAGTTACTTATCAAAGAAGGTGCGAGTCCAGATGTTCGAAATCAAATCGGAGCTACAGCCCTCTTTTTAGCTGCCCGACATGGATATACTGAGGTAGCCCAGGCTTTAATCGACGGTGGCACACACGTAAATGCCCGAACAGAAGAAGGATTCACCGCCCTTTCTGTGGCCCGTGAGAACCGTAGCCGTGGTGTTGCCCGCGCAATTCGCAAAGCCGGCGGCTCGATTTAATTCAATACAAAAAACATACGATAACGACACGCCGGTTTTAGGTTTCCGGCAATACCCCAAAAGCTGTAGGTGGAAAATCTACAGCTTTTTTATTGGCTTTAGCTCTGAATTCCCCTATCTTTAAAGTCTGTGGTAAGTCTCATACGACTAGCTCCCTCTGAACTCCGCCAGGACCGGAAGGTAGCAACGGTAAGAGGTTGTAGCGGTGCGATATGAATAGCTTACCCCTTTTTTATTTTTGCCAGGTATTATAGATACAGCTTTTCATTTTTACGGCATTCTTGAGGCGCACAATTTCAAGCTAAAATTTATACTCGTCCCCTCGTCCAGTTAGTTGTGTATGAACCAGAATCTGACGATGATCTTTTTGCCATTAAGTGACATTAACTAATTACTTACATATATATGTGTAACATTCATTGAGGAGAACTCCAAGATTTCAGACCGAACTTTTCTCCATAATTTCATCAAAAGCATAGATACATCAACTTGAATCAACAGCATACCCTTTCGTCAACCAACCTCAGAAAAAATTGTACTGTGCTTCAAATGAACTACGAAACGTTTTGCTCATCACGAATTTCTTGCCGCCTTTGAGCCAAACCTGATACTCTCCTCCCGGCCAGGGGTGCATTTCAGTAATATTATCGGCATTGATTATTGTCGAACGATGAATACGTATGTACTTATGCTTCGGAAGCCTATTGCCGATTGAATGTAGCGTCTCCCTGACTATATAATTCTTGCTCGCTGTATGAATGTGGACGTAATTTCCGTCGGCTGTGATGGCATCGATTTCAGTCAAATTAAGCAAGATGATTTTGCCATCCGATTTAATGCTGAGCCGATTGGATGCGATGGAATTACTGCGATTGGAACGCTCTTTCTCGAAGGGTTCATCCGAAATAGACCCACATGCATGTAAAAATCGCAAATCGGAATCGCGTAAAACCGGGGGATTTACGAGCTGGGCTTCGTTATTAGTGCGGGGCTTTAGCAAGGACATCGTTTGGAGTAAACATAGTTAGACATGCATTCTCCTACCCTTTACGAACCAACCATGATTATAGTTCTGCTAAAAATCGCTCTACCAAGAAGTTCATGCAGAATCTCTTTCGATTTCAAAATTCTTCGGTAGCACAATCAACAAGTTCTTGTGAACAGAACTATGTTACACACTCAAGCACATCGTACCTCAATGCCGCCATTAGCATTAAGAAGAGTGCCAGAGGCCAATTCACCCAAAAACTTTTACTGCTCGTTCGCCCGAAATATATGAGGTATTGCTTCATCAATGGTTGCAACCGACACGATATCGAGCCCTGCTTTCACTTTTTCAGGAATCTCGGCCAAATCTTTCACATTATCTCGAGGAATCAGCACTTTATTGATGCGATTTCGCTGAGCAGCCAATAGCTTTTCATTGAGTCCGCCAATGGCGTAAACCTCGCCCCTCAAAGTAATTTCACCTGTCATGGCAACATCATGCCGAATCGGTCGGTTCGTAATGAGCGATAAAATGGCCAATGCCATTGCCATTCCCGCGCTCGGACCATCCTTAGGAATGGCACCTTCCGGAATATGCAGGTGAAATTCGTGCGTATCGAAGTAATCGTCGGCGATATTGAATTCCGTAGCGTGCGAACGAATGTAAGTCAACGCCGCCTGAGCAGATTCCTTCATCACATCCCCGAGCTGACCTGTAAGCGTAAATTTCGCCTTACCCTTAACAACGGCTACATCAATCTGAAGAATCGATCCTCCGGTGCTGGTCCAGGCTAGTCCGTTAACCGACCCAATTTTGTCGTGCTTATCGAGATCGCGATCGCGATACTTCTCAACACCGAGAAACTCGTGAACCCGATCCATATTCACCGTAACCGACGATTTACGCTTCTCTTGCTTGCGATTGTCTACCTCAATACGAGCAATTTTGCGACAAACTGCCGCCAACTGTTGCTCCAACTGCCTCACACCCGACTCGGCCGTATATTTGCGAATAATTTCCAAAATAGCATCGTCTTTAAACTTGATGCGGGATGGTGTTAATCCATGGGTTTCATAGAGTTTTGGCAATAAATGCTTTTTCGAAATTTCGAGCTTATCGTGTTCGAGATAGCCGGGCAGATTAATAACCTCCATCCTGTCGAGCAAAGCGGGCTGAATACTGCTCGCCACGTTTGCCGTGGTAATGAACATAACCTGAGACAAGTCGAAGTCTATATCCAGATAATGGTCGTTAAACGTGGAATTTTGCTCGGGATCGAGAACTTCCAAAATAGCCGATGACGGGTCTCCCCTGAAATCGTGTCCGAGTTTGTCGATTTCGTCGAGAATAACGACCGGATTCATCGTGCCGGCCTTTTTGATGCCTTGAATTATACGTCCGGGCATGGAACCGATGTACGTTTTACGATGACCACGGATTTCAGCCTCATCGCTAACCCCACCAAGGGCAATTCTGATGGTTTTTCGTCCGAGTGCATTAGCAATTGACTTAGCCAACGACGTTTTGCCAGTTCCCGGAGGGCCGACAAAACACAAAATCTGACTACGAATGGACTTCACCAGATTCAGAACAGCAATGTACTCCAGAATGCGTTCTTTGGGTTTTTCCAGACCAAAATGATCTTTATTCAGCTCTGATTCGGCAAGTTCGATGTCCAGAATATCTTCGCTGTAGGTGCCCCAGGGCATAGAAACGAGCCAATCGATATAATTTCGGGAAACGGTATACTCGGGAGACATAGCTGGCGTTTTTTTGAGGCGTTCCATTTCCTCCAGCGTTTTCGCGCGGGCCTGATCGCTCATTTTGAGTCCGTCGACAATCTCTTTAATGCGGGCGAGTTCAGGGTCTCCGAAATCGTTTTCGTCGAGTTCTTCCTGAAGCGCGCGAATTTGCTCCTGAATGAAAAATTTCTTCTGCGTTTCCTGGATTTCTTCCTGAACCTTCTCGTTGATTTTATTCGAAACTTCCAGCACCTCAAGTTCACTTGTGAGAATCATCAGCAAGCGCTTAAACATGGCATCGAGAGACCGGTCTTCGAGCAGGCTTTGTCGCTCATCGATATCCAAATCCAGATACGAAGCCATGTAAAACAGCTGTTTGGTCGAATCCGACTCCGGATCGAAACCAAGCAAGACCTCTTCGGGCAACTCTGAATTCATCATCACAAAACGCTCGAACTTATCGCGTGTTTTTTTGATGAGCGTTTTTAGAACGGATTTATTCTTCGTAGAAGGCGATGCGGTAATTTTGAAAGTAGCCTGTATAAAAGGCTCTTCGTGGGTAAATTTCTTTATTTTGATTACATCCATTCCGCTAACCAGAACCTTCATCAGATTGTTAGGCAATCTCAAAACCTGCACCACGCGCGCGAGGGTACCTGTTTTCTGGAGGTTCTCAATGTCTGTTTCCTCATCGTCGGCATCTTTCTGAGTGCACAGAAGAATATATTTATGCGACTTGTCTACCGATTCAACCGCTTTGAGCGAAGATTCTCGTCCTACCAGCACGGGGAACATCGTGTAAGGGAAAATAACGGTATCGCGAAGAGGAAGGACGGGTAATTCATCGGGAATTTCGTCGTTACTCAGGGATGCTTCCATGAGTAGTTGGTCGATTCCTGAAAGTAGCATATCGGGGTCGATAGCGTCTGACTTGATTTTCTTCTTGGCCATACCGTTGATTTTGTGTGATTCTGTATAAGCGGGTAAGATAGGGAAAATTAAGGTTTCGAGTTGATGAATCCCTGTATTTTTGATTGGTCTGTGCACTGGCAGATGGCTGTTGAAAACCTTGTTTTTCTACTAAATGCGTGAAATTTGTGCAGAATTTGTAAGATTTTGTCGGATTTCGACTCTATATAATATCTGATGGTTTTACCGGAATGAATTTATGGAGGAAAATATGTGAACTAAATACATTTATATATGATTATATCGTGTGAATGGTGCCTACTGATCTGATATACCTTAGAGTTCAAACTAATAGTGAAGAGTTAACGGCAATTTCATTGCCTGAGAAGGCTGTCTGCTTTGCAACAAGAAAGGATTTAACTTGAATGGGCAAAAAATCTTTGAGGTTGTACTTCGTCAGATGGATTGTGACCATGCACATCCCTATTTTGGGCAAGAATATTATGTTATTGATCAACCACTACCCAATACTCCTAAATGATTGAATCTATTTATGTTAAAGATTTCGCACTAATAGACGAACTGGAGATATACCCTGGATCGGGACTCAATATAATTACGGGTCAGACTGGGGCTGGTAAGTCAATTTTAATTGGTGCGTTGAATATGATTTTGGGTGAGCGTGCCGACACCGATACCATACGTCATGGTGCCCAGAAGGCTATAGCTGAGGCCATAATTCGTGTGGGTGACGATAGTCGTGTGCGGGGAGTGCTGCAGGAGGCAGA
>JAIUMT010000095.1 GCA_022565415.1 Balneolales bacterium
ATCCGAGGGATGAGGGGGTAGTAATTTTGATGGATTAATCAATAATACGTTTGGTATTATCAGCATAGGTGTCTATTCGGCGATCGCGCAAGTACGGCCAGGTTCGGCGATGGGGTTCTATAGAGTCGAAGTCGACATCAGCTAAGAGGATTTCTTCATTTTCGCCCGCACGAGCCAGGAATTTGCCAAATGGTCCGCAGACGAAAGAATCGCCCCAGAACTTGACATTCCCTTCGGTTCCGACACGATTTACGCTGGCTACGAAGCACCCGTTGGCCACGGCATGACTGCGTTGGATGGTTTCCCAAGCCTCCATGAATTCGGTCTTGATCTCGCCTTCTTCATCGGGGAGCGTGCCGATAGCAGTTGGATAAAAGATAATTTTTGCACCTTGAAGTGCGGTGATTCGGGCGGCTTCCGGGAACCATTGGTCCCAACATATGAGCACGCCGATACGTCCGAATTTCGTGTCGAATACTTTATAACCGGTGTCGCCGGGTGTGAAATAGTATTTTTCGTAGAATGCGGGGTCGTCGGGGATGTGAGCTTTGCGGTAAATACCCAAATTGGCACCGTCGGCGTCAAAAACAATTGCTGTGTTGTGATAAACACCCTCTGTTCGCTTTTCGAACATCGATGATATAATGACAACACCTAATTCTTAGGCAAGACTGGCTAACTCACGGCTTGATTCACCATTAACTGACTCAGCTAGATCGAAATACGCTTCGTCGTAGAACTGACAGAAGTATACAGACTTGTAAAGCTCTTGAAGGCAAATAATTTGAGCTCCCCGGGTTGCAGCCTCGCGAATTCGCTCAACAGCTTTAGCTTGATTAACCTCCGGAGAATCGGAACAGCTCATTTGAATAAGTCCGACAGAAACAGTTGCCATTTGTATTTACGATTTTGGAGTAAGCAATGTCAGTTCACTATAATAAAACTTATAGTAAAGTTAAGGAAACAATGCTCATTTTGAATAATGTAAAAGCTATCAAATTACGACTTTACCAAATCAAATAATAGCACAAATAAATGGCCATAGCTTTACCTAAAGCTAGATTCGCAACAATTCCGAACTACGAGCACACCGTGTTTCCACCTAAAAAAACTATATAAATGACGCCTTTTGACCTCACAACGGTTGCTCAAGTATTTACATATTTTGATAACCGTCAATAGGGGTTTAGAAAAGCGCTTACAATTTAGCTTGTTTATACAATTTGAAGTGCCGATTTTTATGCGCGAGAGCCAATATCGGTCTATATTAATCACAGTCTCACGTGGCAATAACAAAGATGAGACTAACAGAATATTGAATAAGGAGAAAAAAGATTATGAGTACATCAGCACCGACTAAAAACAAACGACTTATCGAGTGGGTTAATCAAACTGCCGAACTCACAAAGCCAGATAATGTTGTATGGTGTGACGGATCCCAAGAAGAATATGATCGACTCTGCCAAGAAATGGTAGATGCTGGAACATTTGTTCGATTAAATCCAGAAAAGCGCCCAAACAGTTTTCTTGCGCTATCAGATCCTTCTGACGTTGCACGGGTTGAAGACAAGACCTTTATTAACAGTTTACGAAAAAGCGACGCTGGTCCGACCAACAATTGGGAAGATCCTCGCGAGATGAAAAAGACTCTAAACAAGCTTTATGATGGATGTATGGCAGGACGTACCATGTACGTAATTCCTTTCAGCATGGGTCCATTGGGTTCACCAATTTCGCAAATTGGTATTGAAATTACCGATTCTGCATACGTTGTAGTAAATATGCGCATCATGACCCGAATGGGTCAATCGGTTTTGGATGTTTTGGGTAACGGCGACTTCGTTAAAGCATTGCACAGTGTTGGAGCTCCCCTCAAACCAGGTCAAGAAGATGTTTCCTGGCCATGTAACCCTGAAGTCAAGTACATTTGCCACTTCCCGGAAGAGCGATCCATTATGTCTTACGGATCTGGTTATGGCGGAAACGCCTTACTTGGCAAGAAGTGTTTCGCACTGCGAATTGCCTCAACTATGGCTCGTGATGAAGGTTGGTTAGCAGAGCACATGTTAATTCTGGGCGTTGAGAACCCTCACAAAGAGAAAACATACGTTGCAGCTGCATTCCCGAGTGCTTGCGGTAAGACAAACTTTGCCATGATGTTGCCTCCGAAAGGAATCGATGGCTGGACAGTCACAACTGTTGGCGACGACATTGCCTGGATTAAAAAAGACGAAACTGGTCAGCTTCGAGCCATCAACCCGGAAGCCGGTTACTTTGGTGTAGCTCCTGGTACCAGTGATAAAACCAATCCAATTGCGATGGATACCGTCAAAAGTGATACCATCTTCACAAACGTTGGTCTAACTCCAGACAAAGACGTTTGGTGGGAAGAAATTGGTTACGATTGTCCGGAAGGAACCATTAACTGGCAAGGTAAAGTGCACGATCCTGCTTCTGGCAAGCCTGTCGCACACCCGAATGCTCGTTTTACTGCACCTGCATCTAACTGTCCGTCAATCGACGAAAAATGGGAAGATCCAGCTGGTGTACCCATCAGTGCTTTTATCGTGGGTGGACGTCGTGCGACAACCGTACCTCTTGTTTACCAGACATTTAACTGGAACTTTGGTGTATATGCTGCCGCTACCATGGGCTCTGAAATGACAGCTGCCGCTTTTGGTAATATAGGCGCCGTACGCCGTGATCCTTTCGCTATGTTGCCTTTCGCAGGTTACCACATGGGCGACTATTTCAACCACTGGTTGCAAATGGGCCGAACTCTGCCAAACGCTCCTCGTGTTTTCTCGGTCAACTGGTTCCGTAAAGACGAAAACGGAAAGTTCCTATGGCCAGGGTTTGGACAAAATATGCGCGTACTGCAATGGATTGTTGGTCGGGTTCGCGGCCGCTCCTTCGCAGTAGAAAGCCCATTGGGCTGGATGCCTCGCTACGAAGACATCGACTGGACAGGTTTGGAAGATTTCAAACGAGAAGATTTCCAGCACCTGATGTCTGTAGATCGTGAAGCATGGAAGCAAGAGCTGCTTTCTCACGAAGAACTCTTCAGCAAACTGTACGATAAGTTGCCTAAAGAATTCACCTACATGCGAGAGCTTCTGCTATCAGGTTTATGGCGGTCTCCCGAGCATTGGGAACTCGCCCCCGAACGTGTTGTATGATTCCTGAACAGGCTGCGTTAAAAGCAGCCAGTCACACATTTCTTAAAACTATGTGACTTTTTAACCCCGGCGGATGGTATCTGTCTGGGTTAATTTTTTATATGCAACTTGACAGGTGTGAAATCATCTGTTGATTGTGACCGAAAAGGTAATCTGTTTGCCGTTAACCGACAGAACCTCAAGCGTAATATCATCCACCGCCGGATTCGTATCGCTGCTTAATCGCGGACTTTCCATCGAATAGGCCGCCCGCAGCTCTACTCCTCTGAAATTCTTCGTTGTCTGCTCGCCGTTTTCAACCAAAGCAGAAATCCAGTGATGCGTTCCCGGCGAGGTCATCTGCTTACGCGTAAACCCACTCCCCTCAGTTGCATTCGCCTCTTTTCTGTCGAATATGGCCCTCCAACCCGGCAACCATTTGCCCCTAAAGTCCCAATCGTAGACCCCATCCGACGGCAACGGAATGATATTAGAATTAGTCCCATCGTAGCTTAACGTTCTGTCGTTTCTCGCGCGATATTGATACACAAAAAGACCTTTATCATCGGGATTTGCACTCGCATCGTCGTAAACACTTGTTTTCTGCCGATTTTCAATGAGGTAACTGGATCCACCCGTTTTTACCATCACACTGTTTCCGGTTTCGTAAAAATCGCCAAGGGTTAATACAGTATCTGATGTCACGGTGGTCAACGTACCCCATCCAAGCATATCAGCCTCCCGACCGCTGTGCGTGTGTATCTCCTGATCGGCATAGGTGAGCATAGACGGGAATCGCTGCATGCCCTGAGAGCCCGCCTGCGGATGCCAGTAGGTTATCTGCTGATGTGCAATTTCGTGAACTGTGGTTTGGAATAATGCATTTGCCGTCAGTAAACCATCTCGTACAGATTGATCACGAATGGCAACCGTTGCTCCCGAACTGAAATTCCGCGGAAATACTGGTAATATTACATCTTTACCCAAAAATGTATACGGCTCAGTTCGACCACCGCCAATATGTGCAATCCCACTCCAAGTTAACGATGTATTGCTAAAACGATTCGACCTCCAGACCATCAATATCAAATCAATGTTTCCATCAGAGGTATTCTCATGACAATGCTCGCTTCTCGTCCAGTTATCCAGCCATTCTCCCAACCGATTGTCATAGCGGTGTTCAACTTGTTTCAGAACAGTTCGGTTAGAAGTGCCGTAATCAAGTGGGTTTTCAATAGATAAATCTGCCGTAACTGTGTCGACTCTTCCTACAACGGTGAACTTCCCACCGGATGCCTCCCGATAGAAATGCGTCAGATTATGAAAATTCGTGCTTCTGTCTGAGGGTGACTCGTCAATAAACTGCTTCCAATCTCGGGGAAACCCATCTGCTGGCCAATATTGGTTCGAATGATTCTCATCTTTGTAGCGTATGAACAGAACCAAGGTGTTGATTTGCCCTATAGATGGCAGAAACATGCCGTTTGTGGTTTCGCAGGAAACGTCCTGTTCTGGGGGTGGCTGAGTCGGGGTCTGAGGCTGACCAATTACCGATCCGGGTCGATCGCGTCTATCTGGACGGGAATCAGTTGCCACGGTGTCTGGACTCGGCACGAATCTTGGAGGTTCGTCGACTGGAGATGGTGGTTTTGGTTTCGAAACATCCTCTTGTGATGGGGCATCGGGTTCGGGTTCGGGCGTTGCATCTTCGGAATCTAGACCTGGATCAGTATCTACGATTTCAGATTCGACGGTTAACGTGTCCACATCCTGACCTGTTGCATCTGTTTCACTCGATCTTGAGGTACATCCGACCACAAGAACAATCAAAAAAAGATAAACCACTACCCTGCTTTTGTTCAAATACACCATAATCGAGACTCCGTTGTAAAATTATGATTCAGCTAATGCACTTAGTCGTTCGAGGTTGTCTTGCATTTGAAGTGCGTCTATAATTTCGCCGATGTTTCCTTTCATGATATCATCGAGATTATAGAGTGTGAGACCGATGCGATGGTCGGTAATGCGGCCTTGAGGAAAGTTATATGTTCTGATTTTGGCACTTCTGTCGCCTGTAGAAACCTGACTTTTCCGCGATTCTGCTCGTTCTTTGGCTTTTTTCTCGTATTCCATATCGAATAAACGGGTTCGAAGCATGGTTAATGCCTTGGCCCGGTTCTTAATCTGAGATCGCTCTTCCTGGCACTCGACCACCACTCCAGAAGGTACATGACGAATTCGGATGGCGGAGTCGGTCTTGTTAACGTGCTGTCCACCGGCGCCCGATGCCCGAAATGTATCCACTTCGAGGTCGGCTGGATTAATCTGAACATCGACTTCTTCGGCTTCGGGTAACACCGCGACTGTAGCGGCTGATGTATGCACCCTTCCCTGGGATTCCGTTTCGGGAACGCGCTGAACCCGGTGAACCCCACTTTCGTATTTGAGCTTCCCGAAAATTTCTTGTCCGCTTAGCGAGAAAACGATCTCCTTGAAACCGCCTTTTGTGGCTTCGTTCAAACTCAGAATATCCAATTGCCAGCGCTGTAAATCGGCAAAACGACGGTACATATTGAACAGATCCCCTGCGAAAATACCTGCCTCATCGCCGCCTGTACCCGCGCGGATTTCAACAATAGCGTTACGTTTGTCCTCCGGATCGGTCGGAATCAGTTTAAATTTGATCGTATTTTCGAGAGTTTCGACCTCTTCATTAAGTTCGTAGATGCCATCTTTCGCCATTTCGATCAGATCGGAATCCGATTCCGTAGCAATGATTTCCCTATTTCCTGAAATCTCATCGCGAATGCGCATCAGCTTATTGTACAGATCAACCACCTCTTTAAGATCACTGTGCTCCTTGCTAAGCTCGGCGAACTTCCTTTGCTGACTATACACGCCGGGATCGCCCAGAGCAACGGTAAGTTCTTCGAAACGGGATTTTAGCTGAGACAATTTGTGGTCGATATTCATAAAATTCGGTTGTGATATCCATCTTGAGATTCTGTAATTTTCTAAAATAACAAATTTTACGCTCTACATTGTGACACAAAGAATACCTAACAAACGCACCCCATTCGACGCTGGATTCACCATAGGCTTTATTGGCGGAGGTCAACTTGCCCGAATGTCGGCCCTGCAGGCCTTCCGATTTGGCATGAAAATCGCCGTTTATGCCACCTCCCGCGACACGGAACCCGTCGAACACATGACCCCAACCGTATTTCGGGGCAACCTCAACGACGAGAAAGCACTCATCGATTTTGCCAAGAACTGTGATTTAATCACGCTGGAGAACGAGTTTCTGGATTCTTCCATTCTGGAACGTGTTCAGGTGGCAACAGGAACGCCGATTTTTCCATCGCCCAAAAGCTTCGGACTTATCGAAGACAAACTCACAGAGAAGCAGACGTTCAAGGATGCCGGCATTTCGGTTGCGCCATTTCGTCATATTAAGTCCCCCTCCGATTTGGGTCCGTTTGGCGAAGAATTTGGCTGGCCGTATGTACTGAAATCGGCGAAAGGCGGCTATGATGGATACGGAAATACAACGGTCAGGAACACCGAAGAAGGCATGAAAGCCTGGTCGAAACTGGGTGGAAACGACGGCAGAACTGTAATTGCCGAAGCTTTTGTGCCATTCACGATGGAGCTTGCGGTTATGGTTGCCCGAAATCAGACTGGAACAGTGGCTTATCCATGTGTGGAATCCATCCAACAAGGACACATCTGCAAAGAAATCATCGTTCCTGCACGAGTGCCCGAGGCGATTCAGGTTCAGGCGCAGGAATTGGCCAAAATTGCAGGTGAAGCGATTGATGGCATCGGACTATTCGGATTTGAGTTCTTCTTAACACATGATAATCAGATTTTACTGAATGAGTCGGCACCGAGACCCCATAATTCCGGTCATTACACCATTGAAGGGTGCGTTACTTCCCAATTCGAGAATCACATTCGGGCTGTGTGCGGACTTCCACTCGGAGACACCTCTCTTCTTGCCCCGGCTGCTGTCATGATTAACCTACTAGGAACGTTTGATGGTCCGGCAAAAGCCCGGCCAGTTACCCCGATTTTAGAAATATCAAACGCGCACCTGCACATTTACGGAAAATCGCATAGCCGAATGGGTCGAAAAATGGCACATTTAACCGTTTTAGGAGCCGATGTTGAAGAAACACTTACTCAGGCACGGCAACTCGCAGAAAAAATCACTATTTAACTCTGAAAACTATGAAACCACTTGTTGGCATTGTGATGGGAAGCGACTCAGACTGGCCCGTAATGAAAGCAGCCGCGACAATCTGCGCCGAATTTGGCGTCGAGTTTGAGTCAAAAGTTGTATCAGCGCACCGAACTCCCGACGACATGGCAAACTATGGAAAAGAAGCTGCTGCAAACGGTTTGAAGGTAATTATTGCCGGAGCGGGTGGCGCGGCACATCTACCCGGAATGCTTGCATCGTACACAACCTTGCCGGTTATTGGCGTTCCCGTCGAAACAAAACAGCTAAAAGGCATGGACAGTCTGATGTCGATCGTTCAGATGCCCAAAGGTATTCCCGTAGCTACGGTTGCTATTAGTAACGCGACCATCGCCGGTCTCCTGGCCATTCGCATTCTAGCAGCCTTTGATGATACATTGCGAGTAAAACTTGAGCAATATCACGTGGATATGGCTGAGGAATCGCGTAAAAAGACCCAGAATCTTGTTTAATTCAAGCTCACCGTAGTTACAATCACTCTTCCTGCCTCATGCTTGGAACAGACCCAAGACCCAGTTTGACATTTTGAGAATTGACCTTTTGAACACATCCTGGTAAAATAAAAAAAGCAGCACCACTTTCGCGACGCTGCCTCATTTTCAATCCTGTTTCAATCAGGAAAAAGCTTCCCGAATTCGTGTAAAAAATCCTTTAGCTTGACTTAGCTTCTGAGCCGGATCAAAATTTTTCGAGTCTCTCAGATTCTCCAACACGGTTTTTTCGTCGTCGGATATCTTTTCAGGAGTGTAGATGTTAACTCGAACGTATTGGTCACCAAATCGCTGTGAATTAAGTCCTTTGATGCCTTTTTCGCGCATTCTGAGGAGCTTCCCAGCTTGTGTGCCTGGCTCAACCCGTAATTTGGCCTTACCTTTGAGCGTGGGAACCTCGATTTCAGTTCCAAGAATGGCATCGGGCATCGAGATATTCGTATCGTAGTAAATGTCGTCGCCTTTGCGCTCGAAATACTGATGCTCGGCCTCATCAATTACTACAATGAGATCTCCGGCCTCACCACCACGAATTCCGGCATTTCCTTGTCCGCGAAGCGTTAGATAGTTTCCTTTTCCAACACCAGATGGAATTTTAACCTTCACGGTCTCTTCGCTTTTCGTGCGACCTTCTCCCCCGCAGGACTTACACTTGTTCTTGACGGTGCGCCCTTCACCCTGACACGTCGGACACGCCTGAACATTTACAAACTGCCCAAACATCGTGCGACTAACCTGACGAACCTCTCCCATCCCATTACACGTCGGGCATGTCATGAAATCTGATGAAGACTCTGCTCCGGTTCCGCTGCAACTATCACAAATAATGTGCTTTTTAACCTTGAGCTTCTTCTCAACACCAAACGCAATTTCTTCGAGTGTGAGCTTGAGATTGATTTTCATATCGTCGCCAGGACGACCGGCACTTCGGCGCGAACGAGCCTGACCACGACGACCTCCGCCCCCACCAAACATATCCTGACCAAAAATATCGCCAAACTGCGAGAAGATATCCTCCATCGAGAATCCCTGGAAATCGGGCTCGCGGTAGCCTCCGGTATTCATTCCCTGGTGACCAAATTGGTCGTAACGGGCTTTTTTATTCGGATCTTTGAGAACATCAAACGCTTCGGCTGCCTCTTTGAAAAGACGCTCCGAATCTGGATTGTCTTTGTTGCGATCGGGGTGATATTCCATGGCTTTCTTACGATAAGCCTTCTTAATTTCGTCGGCAGAGGCACTTTTCGAAACCCCAAGTACCTCGTAATAATCTCGTTTACTCATAATTATTCGCTTACAATTACTTTGGCATGTCGGATGACCTTATCGCCGGCTTTATATCCGGGCTCGAGTACCTGAAGTACGGTATCGGAAGGAGTGTTGTCGTCGGGAGCTGGCTGTCGCATCAACGCGTCGTGTACATTTACATCAAACGGAATTCCTGATTCGTTGATTTCCTCGACTCCGGCGGCTTTGAGAATATTTCCAAACTTCTCGTACACCATGGTTATGCCCTGAAGAAATCCTTGTGGGATGTCTTGCCCGTCGGCGGCTTGCAATGTGCGCTGCAAATCGTCGTTGACTGGAAGAAAATTCTTCAACGCTTCGATTTTTGCGTCGGTGAGTAATTGCATTCGCTCTCGTAACATGCGCTTTTTAACGTTGTCGAACTCGGCAGAACGGCGCAGTAAGGTATCTTTGAGTTGAATAACTTCCTGCTGAAGCACTTCCATTGGATCGAGTTCTTCTGCTTCTTCGGTAGCTTCAGAATCCTGATTTACTTCGTATTCCTGAGTTTCAGAATCTTCATTGATACCGCCAACAACGTGATCTTCATGATTTTTAGCTGATTCCATTTCAGGTTGAGTGATTTCCTCAGCCTCTTTCGTATTGTCTGTAGTTTTTGTCATAATAGTTTAGTAATCGAATTTTGCTTTATTAAATCGGTTTGCAAGTTGCTCGACCAGTGCAATCATCCGTGGATAATTCATGCGTTTGGGTCCAACCAAGCCAATCGTGCCGGTAACCGATCCGATTGTATAATTTGTTGATACCACGCTGCACTGCTCGATTTGCTGAATTTTATTTTCTGTACCTATACGAACGCGAACTTCTTTATCGAATTCGTTTTCATCGGAATTTTCGAGTAAGTGAATAATCATATCCTCGTCTTCAATCAGCTCTACAATACCCCGAAAATGGCTTAAATCGGTGAATTCGGGTTGCATTGCAATATATTCTGCCCCTCCGAAATGAAATTTCCGAACTTGCTGATCTTCAAAAATATTGTCGGCGCTTTCGATGAACACACGAATGAGTCCGCTGCTGTCGCGGTGTTCGTAATCGGTTAACATCTCGCGGATGCGCTGGGCGATATCGGATAGTTTTTGTCCCTGAAGTCGATCGTTTAGAAATGCGGTGGCTTTGTCAAGATCACGACGGGTGATTTCAGATTCGACCTCGATACTCACCGTTTTGGCCAATCCGCTTTGAATCGTAAGCACAATCAGTAAACGGGTCGAGCTCAGCGAAATTATTTCGAGCTTGTTAAACGTTCCGTTTGCGAGTTTTGGAGCCACCACAACCGCCAGCAGATTCGAAAGTTTAGCTAAAAGCCGTGCTGCGGTAATTACGCCATCATCCAGGTCTGAGGCCAACGTTGCTGAAATTTTGTCGAGAGCGAACTGCTCCGAGGTAGTAAGCCGATCGTAGTACATCAGCGAGTTCACGTAGAACCGGTACCCCAACTCGGTTGGTACTCGTCCGGCAGAGGTATGCGGATGATCCAGGAAACCCTTGGTCTCGAGTGTATTCATTGCATTACGTACCGTCGCCGAGCTCACATTGAGCTGATGCTGTTTCACCAGCATGTTGGAGGCAACGGGATTCGCCGTTTTGATAAAATCCTGAATTATGAACTGCAGCACCTCTTTTTCGCGCTGACTCAGTTCTGGATACTCATTCAAACTCATATCGCTATGTTTCTTTGTACAGCCTACCAAAATAACGAATTATGCAGTGAGTTTCATGCGTATTAAGTTATTAGAT
>JAIUMT010000096.1 GCA_022565415.1 Balneolales bacterium
CCGGGACCTGGTACAATTCGGGCTGAACCGGACTTGGAAATTGACGATGTTCGGCGATATCCATGCGTTGGGCTCCGAAAATCACCTGTGCATCGTCATGCGTAAAGCTATACGGGTACTCATTATTGGAATGCCAAGTTAAACGCTCCGCGGCTCCACCCATAGCATCCATCACGAAAACATTGAAATTGCCGTATCGGTCGGAGGCAAATGCTAGCTTGGTTCCGTCGTGACTCCACACGGGCATAAAGTCGTGTGCTTCGTGAAAGGTAAGCTGACGCGCTTCGCCGCCCTCTGTTGGCACCCGGTACAAATCACCCTTATAGGTAAATGCGATTGCACTTCCATCGGGGGAAATTGACTGATAACGAATCCATTGTGGATCAATTTGGGCTGTTGCGATGGTAGTGACGACCAAAACCATGAACAAAGAAAAGAAAATTCGCATAGAGCTAAAATTAGTGTGGGCAAGTTTAGAGTAATGCCCAAAGTAAGAAATTCCTGCGCATCTGTTAGTCAATTTTTGCAAATGGATGAGCTGGATTTTCTAGCGATAGTGTCCCACTCGCTTTTTGGTAAAACGATCATCGCCAACAAACAAATACGGCATACTGAAAGTACTTCCCCAGATGTACTTTCAGTATTGTGATTGCCTGACCATTCGAATTGGTCAAATCAACGCCGTTAACTCTCTTGATTTATGTTATCCATTGTGTCTTTATGTGAAGTAGATACAAGTTGCAATTGTAACGGCAACATCACAATACCTAGAAGTAGGTATATTTAAATGATTTAAACTTCAACGAAATCGCCCAAACAGTACACTATTCCGTGAAGGTGCAGGTATTTTTGAAGGACCTAAATAGGAACTGTTACCATGAGTTGAACACCCGTGCCGGGAGTTGATGAAACCACCACCGATCCGCCCAAAAAGCTGACTCTCTTCTTGATATTTCCCATCCCGATGCCGTTTCTGCTGGCTGAATTCTTTTCCATCCCCACGCCATTGTCTTCTATGGTTAGCACCAGCTCATCAGAATGACCAATTAGCTGGATCTCAGCAATGCTTGCCTGACTATGTTTTTCGATATTCTGTAGCGATTCCTGCACAATTCGGTACAATTGAATGGACATCTCCTCGGGCAAGTTGTCGGGCACATCGATAGCTTGGAAAGAATAGTCAATCGAGCTACTCTGCTTAAAATCGTGCACCATTTGCTCAACGTTTTCCGTGAGGCCGATGATGGATATTCCTGGTGGCGAAAGTTTGTGAGAAATTCGACGGACATCCCTCACTATTTCGGAAATTTCCTGATTGATTCCCCGGTCGTCAACTGACTTTGCCTCAACGTTTCGCTTCAACTGTCCCAACCTGTTCCCAATTGCATCATGCAAGTCCATTGCAACACGAGTTCTTTCTTTCTCGGTGCCGTCGATGTAGGCTCGAAGCTTTTCGTTTTCCAACCGATTAATACGCTCGCTTAACTTCACCTTTTCCTTTTCGCCCACCCGCACCTGCCAGGCAAGACCAAAACTCAGAAAAACCACCTCTAAAGCAGATCCGATTTGAATTGGTGTAAACAAAAAATCAAATTTTGGTAGAAATCCGAATTCTGAAATTATGAATACCACGCCAGCCAAAATCATAAACGAAAAAGCGAGAATAAAAAAAATCGCACTATAGCGCTCTACTTTAAAATATCGGGCAGCGCAGACTAGCGCCACAGAAACTGAAATTATCACAATCAGATACAGCATAATCAGCATAAATGTGGCATTAGACTGGAACCAACTTGTAAGAGATTGATAGATAATGGCATGAAAGAACACGAGGATAGTTAGTGTAACCAACAACTTGTATGTGCCAGGATACAATTCTTTGGTCCGGAAATAGAAAAGCGTAAACAGGTTGAAGGTGATTACCATACAGTATGTTAACACGACCCTCGCAGCCCCGCCTATCGTTGCCGAATGCGGATACAAATACTGATGCGCGAGTCCGATGTCGTTAAATACAAACAACCCAACGCTGCCCACATAAAGAAAATACCATAGATAAATGAGCTTAAATGAGGTTAGAAACACACTTAAAGCAACCAGAATAACGATACCAAAAGTGCCGAAATAGATTCCGTAATAGGTATAGTGTCGTTGTTGAGCTCGATTGAACTCCCCAATACTCCAAAGCGTAATCGGATAACTGATCGACGAGCGGCGTTTATCGAGCATAATGATGACGTCAGCCTTTTCTCCAGATTTAAGGTCGACACTTAACACAAAGTTAAAATGCGACACCCTCCGGCTGTCAAAAACCGCAGCGCGCCCTGTGAAATCGGTGAGCCTCCAATTGCCCCCCTCCGCCCGCACGTACATTTTCACCACATTTAAATGAGGGTTATTCACGTCAAACATCCAAATATCGCTATCAGATTCGTTCTGAATCGAAAATCCGATCCAGTGATACATCTGCGTGAAACCGTAGAAATGCTCTCCGAACGTGCTGGTTGATTGAAGCCTTTCCCAGATTTCTGCTGCAGGAAGTTGCGCACGAGTGGTATCGACGGGAAGCTGCGATGTAATTTTAGTTCCGTCAATTTCATCGTTCAGTAGAAAAAGCGGTGTTTGCGAAGTGGCAATTGCGGGCAGAAAAAGCATCCATCCGAATACAATAACAAAGAATGTATGGATGCCAGCGCGGATCATTGATCGGTGAGGTGGTGGGCGTAGGCGTGGGCGAACGTGACCAATTCCTTCATGTTGCTTATGCCGAGCTTCTTGTAAATATTGCGCCGGTGCGTATTTACGGTGTGCGGACTAATATGAATAGCGTCGCCGATTTCAGTTGACGATTTGCCGAGGGCGGTAAGGCTGATGATTTCCTTTTCGCGAGTTGTGAGGAAGAAAGCGCGGTTATCGGATTCTACCTGAGTTGTCTGATTCAACACCGGACTCGCGAAATATTCACCTGATGTGACTTTTTTCAAGGCAAGGAGCAGTTCTTTCTCGCCGAAATCCTTCAGAAGATACCCATCAGCGCCCAGGTCTTTCACTTTTCGGGCAATAAGGGCATCGCTGTGCATGGTTAAGATGAGCACAGACAATTCCGGATAGGAGGTTTTAATTTCGGGAAGCAGTTCGATGCCGTTACGATCGGGCAGATTTAGGTCCAGAATTAGAATATCAGGCACCTGTTTTTCCAGCGCTTCCAGCAATTTATTGCCCGACTTAAACGCATGTATAGGTGCATAAATACCCGAATTAGATAAAATTCGGGTCACACCATCGATGACGATTTGATGATCTTCACAAATAAAAACAGAAAGGGACATACTTCATAAATGGGAGGTCATAAACACACAAGTGCAAAATAACCCAATTTTTTAGAATTGAAACTTAATTTCAAATTTAATTTAGTGCGATTGAGACAGTGAGGTCAATCGGTTATCGTAAGGAATACCATTTTGGTAATCATGCCGAAAAAAAGTAGTTAACAACGAGAGCCCCACCCATTTCACTAGCATCGGTAAACAAATGTAATTTGCAATCTCATTGTGGATTGAGTTTTATATATTTAGCGATTGCTTTAAGCATCTATGTATCTGTCTTTAATTACCTAAAATCGAATTTCTCATGAAACGCTTTTCACGCTTTTTAACACCCGTTTTTGCCGTCATCCTTTTTGTATCTTGTGCACCCGAAGCCGAGCCGAACGAAGGATGGGCACTCTACGGAGACTACATCACTGCCGCTAATTATTCCGATTTGTCTGAAGTAATCGACGAATTCACCGAAGATGAAGAAAAAGAAATGAAAATTGGTGGCACGCTAAATACGGTTTGTCAGACCAAGGGCTGCTGGACAACCCTCGAAACCGAAGATGGTCGTTCTCTGCGCATGACCTTCGCTAATTACAGCTTTTTCTTGCCGATTGATGCAGCTGGACGCGAAATCGTAGCCGAAGGACTTGCCTTCAAAAAAACAACCAGTGTAGATGAGCTTATTCACTATGCCGAAGACGAAAACGCAAGTGCCGAAGAAATCGCGGCCATCACAGAACCTAAGGTGGAATATACCTTCGAAGCCAAAGGCGTATTGCTGAGATGAAACGACTTCTGATTGTTTCCGTTGCCATTCTTCTAGGTTTTGCCGGAATTACATTGTTTTTAAGCGATCGGGAGGAGTATGTTCCTCCCGATAACTTGCGCGAAGCGATGCAAGAGCGTATGACCGATATGTTACGGGTGCACGAGGCGCTGAGTAACGATGAGGTGCCCGAACAGCGGCAGTTAACAGCCTTTGCCGGACTCCCGAACTCGATCCACGTATCCGATGTATCAGAATATCAGGACTTTTTCGTCATTTTCGAGAACATGTACGGAGATATGTTCACCTCAGAAAATCCTAAACAGAAGTTCAATATTGTAATTCAGTCGTGCATTGCCTGTCACCAGAATGTGTGCCCGGGCCCCCTCCGCTCGATGAATCGCCTTATTTTTCCAGCTACCGAACTGTAACCGTCTGCTTTTCCTGTTTGAATCATAAGGTCTAAAACGGCATATTGCTTCACCAATTTTAACAGGAGGAGAATCGTATGGCCAAAGTTAGCGGAACAATTATCGATGTGCTTAATCGCATCACGTTCAAAGGAACAGTTATAACGGATGGCGACAAAATAGTCGAAATTGCTAAGCACGAGGACGTTCCAGATCAATTCATTCTGCCTGGATTTGTAGATTCTCACATACACATCGAAAGCTCGATGCTGGTACCGTCTGAGTTCGCCCGGCTCGCTGTTCGGCATGGAACCGTCGCCACAGTTAGCGATCCGCACGAAATTGCCAATGTTTGCGGCGTTGAAGGGATTCTTTTCATGATTGAAAACGGCGAACAGGTACCACTAAAGTTCTATTTCGGGGCGCCGGCCTGCGTTCCAGCAACTCCTTTTGAAACTGCCGGAGCCGTGCTGGATGTGGCCGCGGTCTAAGAGTTGCTCGAACGCGACGATATCGTTTATCTGGCTGAAATGATGAACTGGCCCGGAGTTTTGAACAAAGATCCGGATGTGATGGCCAAAATCGCAGCTGCGCTAAAGCGCGGAAAACCGGTCGATGGTCATGCCCCGGGACTGACAGGCGAAGACGCCGCTTTGTATGCTTCGGCCGGAATTTCGACCGATCACGAATGTTTTACCCGGCAAGAAGCCCTCGACAAAATCGCCGCCGGCATGCTCATTTCGATTCGGGAGGGAAGTGCGGCCCGAAATTACGATGCCCTGCACACCCTGCTGGCAGACCATCCCGATAAAATCATGTTTTGCAGCGACGACAAGCACCCCGACGACCTCATTCGAGGTCACATGAACGACATTGCGGCCCGATCTTTGTCGCACGGATACGATTTATACGACATTTTGCAGGCTATCTGCATCAAACCTGTACAACACTACAAACTGGATGTAGGTCAACTACAGACAGGCGACAAAGCCGATTTCGTGGTTGTTAGCGATCTGGAAACCATGCACGTAAGCGAGACCTGGATCGACGGGAATCAGGTTTATGGCCAAAATCAGGTTCATTTCGGACAGGTTCCCATAAAACCAATCAATAATTTCACAGCATACAAGGTTCAGCCAAGTGAATTCATCGTGCCGGCATCCGACCAGAAACAACCTGTAATTCTTGCCCGAGATGGCGAAATCGTGACAGAAATGGATTGGGTTCAACTACCTCAACAAAATGGTGAGACCTTGGCCGACCCGTCGCGCGACATTCTGAAAGTTGCCGTCGTAAATCGCTACGAAAAAGCCCCTCCGGCCGTTGGATTTATCAAGAATTTTGGCATTAAAGACGGAGCCATTGCCTCATCGGTGGCCCACGACTCGCATAATATCATCGCCGTTGGAAGCTCCGACGAGCACCTCAGCGCTGTTGTAAACCTCATAATGAACGAGAAGGGCGGCATTGCGGCGGTTCAGCCGGGGAAATCGGATGTTCTCGGACTGCCCGTGGCGGGAATCATGAGCGACCGTCCCGGTGTTGAGGTTGGAAAAGCATATGAAAACCTCAGCGAAATGGCGCGGAATATGGGAAGCCCGATCAAAGCCCCCTTCATGTTGATATCATTTATGGCCTTACTGGTTATTCCCAAGCTGAAAATCAGCGATAAAGGAATGTTTGATGGGGAAACATTTCAATTTATGGCCTGATGATGATTCTACGTGAAACACTACAACTACTGCATTAATCATGATTCTAAGCGAAACCTTCCGATTTATGATCTGATGATGAACCTACGCGAAACCTTTGGTAAGTTTATACGACCAAAACCATCCCGAAGCAGCCCCAAAACGAACTAAAAAGAATCCCGAAACCAATCGACTATGAAATCTTTACGTGTTTTTCTGATCGGTATATTGATGAGCGCCTCCGTATCAATCTCCGCTCTCGCCCAAGAACGATTACCCTCGCTGGTGGCCGAACCCGAGCCCATAAACTGGTACCTGACCGCATTCGCAGGAGCTTCCCTGAATAGCTTAAGCAGCGAGATTTTCGAAAACTGGGATAACGGATACAAGTTCGGCTTCGGAGCGGGATACCAACGATCGGAGTTCAGCGACTTGTCGTTTCACCTCAGCTATCATACCTATCCGTACAAAGGCGGGAGTTTGTTGATCTTTCTGCCCGATTCGAGTCCGGTGAATATCTCTACCCGTGGCGAATCCTCTACTGTGCTCGAAGGCTCAGCCGGTGGGCGGCTCATGACCTCCGGAGAGCGATTTGTACCCTACGTAGGTGTTCGAGCGGGATTTTACTCCATTCAAACAGGGCGTGTTACGGTAACCGAGCGAAGCATGAGTACCGACGAAATTGTTAATGTGTACACGTTGGCCAATACCGACGAAACCAACTTACGGGGATTTATAGGACTGGAAATAGGGATGCAGGCCCCAATAAATGATCGTCTTTCGATGAACTTCGAAACCGGAATCACGAAAGCATTCGGCGCTGCAATCGGATTTATACCATTTATTGGAATGATTGAGTATTCGTTTTAATCACGATTCACGGAACGGAACTTTCCCCTCCAGCATTTAGTAAGCTCCAATCAAAAAGTGTCATCAATATGTAGTGAGCCATCGCCAAGAGTAAACTGCGAGATTCGAGCGAATACCTCACGAAGTGAATAAAGCAGAACACATCCTTAACTAAGTAGATATGACTTGATTGGTTCATATCTACGAAAATAAGGAGTGTCCTAGTTAAGACTTGCTCATAGGCAGTTTAAACTGTTCTTAAATGCATATTCACACAGCCTGACCTCTTGCTATATCGTTAGTAGATTTAGCAGAATAGTAAATTACCGTCAGAATCGTATCAAGAAGGATAGAAAAAACAGCAATTATTGCATACACTGGCGATAATGAGTTCACTGCAAACAAAAAAATTGCAATGAACAAAACCATCGTGATTTGCTCAGCATAAAACTTTGGAGGTAGTGACAACTTTAGGTTGTTCATTGAACCGGCCCGTTTTACTTCGTTCTGAATTCGATATAGTCTATAACCGAAAAATACAATCCCGATTATCAATGCTAAAAATATTGTCATTGTTTAGTCTCAGTGGCAGTATGAAGATGCATCCATGCCTGTTTTTTTGGGTAAAAGTTTAAGGTCTTTAATTAAAGAGTATTTCGACCTAGTTTTGTTACAAAGAATTATCAAAAAACTCTACTTAACAAAATCTATAATCACAAGAGGTCACCTAGTATGCAATAACATTGATATATTAAGTTGATAAATTTTCGTTAGGTTACCACTTTAAATAGGCAAGAACTGCATCCCTAGCCCACATAACCACCATTAATCGCACGA
Organism: Balneolales bacterium; assembly: GCA_022565415.1. Lineage (GTDB taxonomy): Bacteria > Bacteroidota > Rhodothermia > Balneolales > HLUCCA01 > HLUCCA01. Next base: position 7,871 of record JAIUMT010000096.1, read on the forward strand.
ATCATGTATAAGGCATCTGAATCACGTTATGAGACCATGAATTACCGCCGTTGTGGTCGAACCGGGCTCAAACTGCCCGAAATCTCACTCGGATTGTGGCATAACTTCGGGGATGTAGACGATTTCGAAACCGCCCGCAAAATGATTCACTTTGCCTTCGACCGGGGCATAACCCACTTTGATTTAGCCAATAATTACGGTCCGCCAGCCGGATCTGCCGAAAGCAACTTCGGCAAAATCCTCAAGAAAGACCTCGCCAAACACCGTGACGAGCTGGTCATATCGACCAAAGCCGGCTATTTGATGTGGCCGGGTCCGTACGGAGAATGGGGATCGCGCAAGCACCGCCTGTAGAGTTTAGATCAAAGCCTTCAACGCATGGGACTCGACTACTTGGATATTTTCTATCATCACCGTCCCGATCCCAGCACCCCACTCGAATAATCACTCGGCGCGCTCGACTACGCTGTGCGCTCGGGTAAAGCCCTATATGTAGGAATTTCATCGTACGACGCCGCATCAACCCGTAAGGCTGCAGCAATGTTGCGCGACATGGGAACTCCATGCGTAATCCATCAGCCGAAGTACAACCTGTTTGAGCGCTGGATAGAGCGTGAACTGATTGATGCGCTGAGGGATACCGGCATGGGATGTATTCCGTTTTCGCCGCTTGCCCAGGGAATGCTCACCGACCGGTACCTGAACGGCATTCCAAGCGACTCCCGGGCTGCCAAAGAGCACGGATTTCTAAAAAAGGACATGATTACCGAAGGCAAGCTGAGTCAAATCAGCAGGCTTAACGAGGTCGCGAAGCGGCGCGGACAATCATTAGCCCAAATGAGCCTGGCATGGGTACTGCGAATTCCAGAAATTACCAGCGTTTTACTTGGTGCAAGCAGTGTAGAACAGCTCGAGTCTAACCTCGGAGCCCTCCAAAACAAACAATTCAGCGACGAAGAATACCGCGAAATCGACCACATCATTTTCAACTCCTAATTCATCTAGCTACACTATGTATTTCAGTACCACCGACGACAGCCTCGATCTACAAAAAATTCAAGACGATATCGCTTTTTTGCGCACTTGCTACACCGAAATGTTGCAAGAAATTGGTGAAGATGCCGTTGTTCGGCAGCTTGAAGGCGATCTTTCGGTCAACGCCGATCCCGCCAAAATAAGCAAGGCATTTTCGTTGTATTTCCAACTTGTGACCATTGTAGAAGAAAACGCCGCGGTGCAACTCCGCCGGAAACTCGAAAATCAGCACGGTCTATCGCGCATCTCGGGACTTTGGGGCAAGACCCTCTCCGACCTTAAAAATAGTGGCGTTTCTGAGCGTGTTATTGCCGAAACCCTGCCCAAAACACGCATTGAGCCCGTTTTTACAGCGCATCCAACCGAGTCGAAGCGCTCAACTGTAATCGATCAGCTACGAACAATTTACCTTTTGATGGTACGGCGCGAGAATCACATCTGGACCGACAGCGAGAAAAACCAGATCAAAGACGACGTGAAAGTGGCGTTGCAGCGACTTTGGAATACGGGTCAGGTCTTTTTGCAGAAACCCTCCATCCAAGATGAACTCCGAAACGTGATGCACTATCTGAAGAATGTGTTTCCGGAGGTGCTTCCATTGCTAGACAATCGTTTGCGGGAGGCGTGGGTTCAAACCGGATTTGATGCTTCGCTGCTCGAAAATCCCACTTCTTTGCCGAAAATCACGTTTGGAAACTGGGTTGGCGGCGACCGCGACGGACATCCATTCGTAACCGACAAAGTAACCGAAGAAACGCTTCAGGAGCTCCGCAAAAATGCGCTCGATCTCGTGCAACACGATTTACGGGATTTAGCCCGGAAAATCAGTATTTCAAGCTATGAAGTTGCTGTCCCCGAGAAATTAACTGCCCGAATCGAAGAATTGCGACAGTTGTGCGGCGACAAAGGTGATGAGGCCGCAAATCGAAATCCGAACGAGCCCTGGAGACAGCTTCTCAATCTGTTGATTGTGCGCTTACCGATAGAATCTGATGGAACACCCATCAAAGATATTGATCCGAAACGATACATTATCACGGTTTCGGACCTCATTGGAGACCTCGATATTCTTACCGAATCGTTGCTCGAAATCGATGCGCGTTTAATTGTGAAAGCCGATGTTGTACCGGTAATTCGCAAAATTAGCACCCTCGGATTTCATCTGGCGTCGCTGGATATTCGCCAAAACAGCAAGTTTCATGATGCCGCCATTTCACAGCTTTTATGTGCAGCCGGAATCGAAGACGGCGAGAATTACGCGAAGTGGTCGGAAGATAAGCGCGTGGATTTCCTGAATTCGGAACTACAAAGTACGCGTCCGTTTGTGCGTCACCGCTATAAATTGGGCGAGGAAGCTGATGCCGTTTTAGCGTGCTACCGGGTGTTGTACCGACACATTAAGCGATTCGGCGCACGAGGAATTGGTTCGTTGATTGTGAGCATGACGCGCAGCTTGTCGGATTTACTCGGAGTGTACGTTCTCGCCCGCGAGGCCGGACTCATTGAGGTAACCGATGAAGGATTGGCTTGTTTGCTTCCGGTTGTGCCGCTTTTAGAAACAATCGAGGATTTGGAAAAAGGTCCGAAAATTCTGAAATCGTTTCTTGAGCATCCTGTTACGAAGCGAAGTTTGCGCATGCAGAAAATGCTCGAAAATGATGAGGTTGATCTGCGCGAAGGCCGGGTTACCATCCGCAAAGGAGCCGATTCTGAAAGCGATCTTGTACAGCAGGTTATGGTGGGTTATAGCGATAGTAACAAAGATGGCGGCATCATGGCCAGTTTATGGAGTTTGAATGTGGCTCAGCGGCAGTTGCCCGAGGTTGGGCGAGAAATGGGAATCCGCATTCGGTATTTTCACGGACGGGGCGGTACAATTAGTCGCGGGGCTGGGCCAACGCATCGTTTCATTGCCGGACTTCCATCCGAAACTATTGGCGGTGATATGAGACTTACCGAGCAGGGTGAGGTGATTTCACAAAAATATGCCAAC
>JAIUMT010000097.1 GCA_022565415.1 Balneolales bacterium
ATTCGAATATATTTCCATGTCTTCTTCAGAAAGAGTGGTATCCAGAAGTGCCTCCATTGCCAATTCTTGCTCATCTTGAAACGCGGTATACTTTTCGGACCAGATTTCGCGCTGAAGTTCTCTTTCGGCGAATTTTTGAGAAAAGCCAACATCAGATCGCCCCATTTCGGCGAATACCAAAGCTTTATTGAACAGAACCTCTGGTTTTTGTGGAGCCTCGGGGTGTCTCTCCATGAAATCAGAAAGTTTAGCTATTCTTTCGGAAAGACTATGATTCGACAATGAATCCAATAACAGGTGATAATCGTTCTTTGCTTTAGCCTCATCAGAAATAATTTCTTCGACAATTTGAATTTCCAGATTTAGTCGATTTGCGATGCGATCGGCCATTATGGAAGTTGGATATTCCTGGATTATCGAACGCCCCCATTCTGATGCTACATCAATGTTATCGACAGATAGATAGATATCGGCGATACTGTACATGGCTTGTGGCCTCACTTCTGCCTGTTTGAACTCTTCAACAACACGTAAATAGTGATAGAGAGCCGAATCTGGCATGTTCAGATTCAGATAGAAAACATTGCCTAATTCGTACTCGTAGTTGGCAATTCGTTTACCAAGCTCGAGCTGGTCGGCCTCCGTAAATGGTATTTCGTTCAGGTTAATCTGAAGTTCTTCTGGAATTGCAACATTAACCGCACCTGCTGGAACATCACCATCAAGCCCTGATTCAAAATCTTCTCCATTTTCATCGTCTTCTTCACGAGCTGTAATGGCCCGACGAACGGCCTCATATCTTCGCCAATTATCGACCAGTGGGCGCCCCTCCCACAATGCGGCAAACGATTCGGCAGCCTGAGCCACAAGAACTGGATTACGATGATTTAAAAATCCGTTATCGCGCCCCTGTTGTTCATCGGTTTGTTGACCCTGATCGGTGATGGTAACCAGCGTTGTACCCCGAAGTTGATCTTGTCGTTGTTGGCGTTCGAACTCACGAAGGCGTTGGTCGCGAATCTCAATTAATCGGGCTTCGAATTCGTCGGGAGGTAATCGTCCAAGGTGCATCAAACTGTCGCTTTTCTGGATTTGTTCAGTTAAGCGAGCATAATCACCAAAAGAACTTGCCAGCTCTGCAGCATCAAACTGTTCTGGCATGCGGGTGAGGTCGGTGGCACTTCGGCTCGAAGAATCGTAATACATTGCAGCCATCGTGAAGTCACCATAATGAAACCGATACAGTTCAGCTATAGCATAGTGCGTTTTCGCTATGGTTTCGCGGGTTGGATTCTGTAAGCTACTATATAAAACATCATCGAAGGCATTAAAAGCATCGTCATATCGACCCAATTTCTGCAGAGACCGACCAATTTCAAATTCAAGTTCTGAAAGTTGATCAAAATTTTTGTCATCTCGGCTCATGGCGATAAAATTGCGATACGCGCGCTCATGCTCCCCTTGTTGACGCAGAAGTTGATTTCGTTTAAGTGTAGATAAATAGATTAGTTGATATTCGGGATACCTCCGACTTACCCCTGCGTAAGCAACAATGGCATCATCATATCGGCCTAACCTCTCGAGAACCTGTCCGTGCAAAAAATTTGCCCGCGACCGCAAAATGTTATCGTTAATACCATTTGCACCTTCAATGAGATATCTATCTGCCTCTTCCCAGTTTTCGAGTTGAACGTGCAATTGAGCCAAAATGAGCTCTATTTCGTGGAGAATCTGGCGATTCCATTCGTACTCTTCAGATAGCAGGTTAGCTGTGAGATAGCTAATACCTTCGTTGTACCGACTGGTTTCCAAGTAAACTCGACCGCGCCAGTATATCGCGCGTTGACGAATATTTTCATTGTCGGATGTCGACAGGATTTCGTTGAACTTCTGTTCTGCGGAGAAAAACTGGCTCAGATTAAAGTACGATTTCCCGATGAGTTCGAGGGCATCGTCGACCCATTTTGATTGGTCGTGGTTTCGGAGAATATCGGCAGATTTTTCTATGGCCTGCTCGAAATCGGTCTGACCGGCACGAACGGGGATTCGATGAACTCTGATGGGGCGCTCAGGATTGAATTCGTGTTGTTGATTCTCCATCGATCGAATTCCGCGATCGTAGCCCTGTTTGGCGTTATAAAACGTGTTATAATACGCATTGAAATCGCCCCATCGTTGCTGTAAACCAATAGAACAACCCGAGAGTAGAACAACAGCTAATAAGCACCAAACAAAGCGACTGCGCATATTTATTCGATAACGGAAACTTTAATCATGTTTGTTCGTCCGCGTTGAGAAATCGGGATTCCGGTTGCAATAACAATTCGGTCACCTTTTTGAACCAATCCTTGTTGAAGCAAGTACTCCTCCATCAATTGTACACTTCTGTCGGTTTCGAACAACTCTTTTACCTTAACAGATTTAACGCCCCAAACTAAATTCAATTGTCTGCGAACTTCCAGAGATTCTGTAAAAGCAATTACAGGAACACGCGGACGATATTTCGCAATTCTTCGCGCTGTGTTACCCGAGTGTGTTATCGTGGCAATTACCTTGGCATTTACCTCTTCTGCCATGCGCACACAACTGTAACTGAGCGACTCAATAACCTGCTTTTCTTTCCAATCCGGCTTCTTGAAATCCAGATTCATGTAAATAGAAGAGCTTTGTTTCTCAATGGAGCGACATATCTTGTCCATAACCTGAACGGCTTCGATCGGATATTTTCCGGCGGCGGTTTCGCCAGAAAGCATAATCGCATCGGTACCATCGAGCACGGCATTGGCAACATCCGAACTCTCTGCACGTGTTGCACGCGGATTTGTAATCATCGATTCGAGCATCTGAGTAGCAGTAATTACCGGCTTTCCAGCAGCTCTACACGCACGAATCATTCGTTTTTGATACAATGGTACGGTTTCACTTGGAATTTCAATGCCTAAATCGCCACGGGCAACCATTATACCATCCGACTCTTCCAGAATTTCCTCAAAATTTGTAATGGCTTCTGGTTTTTCAATTTTGGCTATAATTCCGGCGTTTGAACCATGTGACCGAATTCTAGACAAAAGATTCTGAACATCTTCAGCGTTCCGGACGAATGATAAAGCGACCAGGTCGACGCCCATGCTAAGTCCGAATTCCAGATCTTCGATGTCCTTTTCGGATGTAGCCGGTATTGAAAGCTTGACTCCCGGAAGGTTTACACCCTTTCTAGATTTGAGCAAGCCACCGTTAATTACCTGTGCTGTTATTGACTCACCATCGTTTTTAACAACCCGAAATTCAAATAAGCCGTCATCAAGCAGAATAACATCACCTGGAACAGCGTCTTTGGCTAAAGTTGGGTAATCGATTGGGACAGTTGTGCTGGTACCAATCACATCAAGATCTGGAGTAAGCGTAACATAGTCGCCGGCAACGATGGTTTGGACTCCGTCTTTCATATGTCCGACACGGATTTTGGGTCCCTGCAAGTCCATTAGAATTGGAATGCTGTACCCGATTTCCTGGGCAACTGAGCGAATATGCTCGATTACTTTTCTGTGATCATCGTGAGTTCCGTGGGAAAAGTTGAGGCGTACTACGTTCATTCCAGCATTGGCCAAATCCATTATACGTTCGCGGGAGTTGGTGCTTGGACCTATAGTACAGACAATTTTGGTTCGACGATCAGAGTGATACATATACGTTGTTGTAGAATTTTGTTCTCGTGTATTTAAGCTGTAAATATAAAAAAGAAGGGCGACAAAATTACGGGTCGATTTCGATTCGCATAATTAGATTCGCCAACATTGGAAAGTTCTATCTTTTAATTTGTCACTTACGAGCAAATGCCTCATTATTTAGCAAACGTTTATGAATTTACGATTGTTCGTGCTTATTAGATAACATGTACAGAATCAAGCATTAATGCCTGATTTAAACAACAGCATTAGAGTGCGTGCGTTATCAAATCAAACTTTGTTCAACACTTTAACTGAAAACTTTGAACACATCAGCTATGAGATTGCCTTTTAAGTGTACGTTATTTTTTATGATTTCAATGATTGCGCTGTCTTGCACATCTGAGAGGATGGCAAGTATCGATCGTGGGTCTGATGTAACCTTTAGAGAGGGTTATCCTGAGGTTAGACTGTTGGCAATCGGTCTTTTCGATGATGAAGACATACCTGGAATTACACTCAATGTTGATGTTGTTAATGGTAGCTTGATTTACAAGAGTCGAGGGAATCAATTTGTGGCAAATGCTGAGCTGCAGATTCAGATCGTTCAAATTCTTGACGGGGAATCTACCACAATTCAAAATAGGGCGATGCAGTTTGAGATCGTAGACGACGATCCCCGAGTTGTCGATAGCCGGGAAATCACGACTATTTCAGAGCGCGTTCATTTAGGTCCGGGCACGTACGAAATCCATATAGCCGTAAAGGATATGACATCCGATAATAGAACGGTACGTCAGGCTCGAACCACAATTCCAGATCCCGAAAGCCAGCAAATTGGTATCACAAGCGTTTTGTTGCTTGGAAAAAGCAATAGCAATGACGATGGATTTGTGCCAGTAACAACATATTTCGTACCGGCTCAATTCGACTCGCTTAAGTTTCAATATCAAATCACGCGCCCTGAAATTGATTCCGAAACGAGTATAGCTATGGAGTTATTTCGTTTTAATGCTGATTCTCTGCATGCTCGGGAGATTGCAGGAATACCTCCATCCCCTGGCTCTATAGCTTACAGAGGAATAGATTATAATCGTAGAGAATTGGTTGAGAGTACTGAACGGATCCTGACAACCGAAACAGGTAGTATTATGATTGAGTATGTAACACCAGTTTTACCTAGCGCTAATTATCGCTTTTCAGTTTTGGTTCAAAATGCAGAAGAGGATTCACAGGAGTTATTTAAGGCTAGGGAATTTTACGTATCCCGTAGTCCAAATTTTCCGAATATTGAAAGCGTGCGTGAGTTTGCAGAACCATTAATCTATCTGATGCATCCTCGCGATCATGCCAGATTGATGGAAATTGAAAATCCGGACAGTCTTAAACGTGAAATGGATCGTTTTTGGCTTTCTAATATTAGCAATCCGAATAAAGCCAGGCAGGTAATTGAGCTTTACTATAGCAGAGTGGAGCAGGCTAATAAGCAGTTTTCGAATTTCAAGGAAGGATGGCGAACGGATATGGGAATGGTTTTCATACTATTTGGTCCACCTTTACAGGTTGAAAATACACTGGATATATCCATGTGGTACTACTCGTATATGAGAAATGACCCTCTTACTCTGTTTAGATTTACCCGTCCGAAAGTTGCAGATCAGTTCTTCCCATTTCAGCATTACGTTCTGAGTCGACAGCGATATTATCATAGTGTTGAGTATGACAAACGTAGAGATTGGCTTACAGGCAGTATTCTAAATATGAATTAGTTGGTTTTTAAAGACTCTTCTTCAACGCTTGTGTTAAATATTTCTTCATGGCATCGAAGTCAGCAACAGATTTTATTACGCTACATTTAAGCAACTGTCAAATGGAAAAACGTACTAATTTGTACAGAGCATACCGAAAACACTTAGTAGTGTAACTGCTTTTGCTGGAAGAACTCTGATTTCGCCTAGGCTCGTTTCTGTAGCATGTAGACGGGATAGTGTAATATTAAGTATCACATTAGATTCTACTGTACACAATTGCTCTCACAGATAAATTCACCCATCGAATAAAACGAAAGAAGGCCTCAATCCGCTAAGATTGAGGCCTTCTTTGTAAACAGTTTTATAGAACTGAAAGACTATTAGTCTCCGATTCTAACCATTTGTAGAGGACTAGGATCAAATGCTCCAACTCCAGGCACGACGTTCTGTGCTGTGAAGTTAAACGATTTGTTAGCAGCACTAAATGTACCTGATCCGTTGATATTCGTAGGGCTAGTACCCTGATATCTCCAGATATCAATCCCAGCGAAAGATGCAGTGAAGTTATCACTGTCTGAGTCATCCATAATGATAGTGACATCACGGCCAAGCTCACCCGGGAACATATCGATTGCAATCAATTCGTTCTCAGTAGGACCAGCAATAACATCAATCTCATATGGATCAGATTGCCAGAATGGATAAGTAACACGGTATGTTCCCACGAATTCAGACTGAATGTATGGAAAAAACCGCTGCAATGTTAACGTTATTGTTCGGTCAAATTCAGCCATACCAGGTGAATTTAAACGCAATGTTAACGTTTCTGCAGATACACCGAAACCAGCTGAGAATAAAGTAATATTAATTGCACTTGTTAATTCTCCATCTGCAAATGTTACTGACGTTGATTCGAGTTCATACTGAGAACCTTCTTGAGCAGTTGTTTCATCAGTAACAACTTCAAATGAGTACGTTAATTCACCTACAGCAGGCTTTATGAGGTGAGCATTGAACGTGAAGATTGTACTTTCTTCCTGAACAATAAATGTTCGGCTAGAATTAGTAAACTTCACTAGAGGCTCCCCGTCATACACAGCAGGATCCCGCTCTGTATCGAAGATTCCACAACCTACCACGATTGTAGCCAAAGCTACAATTGCGGTAAATTTGATCTGATTGAAATATTTTTGCATAGTTATATACCTTTGTTATGCTGTAGTTCGATTAATTGTAACCTGGATTCGGTTGAATATTTGGGTTAGCAAATAATTCAGTTTGTGGAATTGGGAATACAAACATGTGTGACTTGCTTGCATCTGAAGGATCAATTCCGTCACTAGCTGTAGCACCGTCAACATCAAGAGGTTGACGTACAATCGGTAAACCATAACGTTTTAAATCGTAGTAACGATGTCCTTCGAAAGCTAACTCAAGTCTTCTTTCCAGTCTGATATCTTGCATAGCGTCATTAGCGCTACTGAAAGTGGTTGCAGGTGGATTGTTATAACGTTGAGCACGCAATGCAGTAATATCAGCAGCAGCATTTCCAAGATTTGGAGTCGCACTACGAACATATGCCTCAGCGCGAATCAAATACATTTCAGAGACTCGCATCACTTTAATGTCAGCCAAATTCTTGGCTTCTGATAATCGCTGATTGTACTTTGTTACACGAAATGTATTGGCTTCTGGTTCATCATTTAAGAAAGAGTCAAAACGCACATCATTTCCAACATCATACAAGTTAGCTAACTGATTTGAAGCCCAAAAGAATACATCCGGGTTGGTTGCTCTTTCAAAGATTTCAATTTGACCTGCAGTAGCGGCAACACGAATTAATTTGAATAATACTTCGGTCTCTTCATCATCACTCCAAATATCAGCGTAATCTGCAAGTGATGTCAAAGGTACGTTGTTAATTACTTCAGTCGCGTTTTCAATTGCAGCCGGCCAATCTTCACGATATAGAGCTATTCTAGCTCGTAACCCTTGTAGCGCACGGAAGTTTATTCGATTATTATCGTCAGAACCTACATTGAATCCAGCTGGTTGTAACAATCCAACAGCCTGGTCAATATCTGCATTTAATAGTTGAAAGAAGTCAGCTGCTGATGGTCTTTCAGGTGAAGATATCTGAGACTGAACCATGTATGGGACAGCTAAAGCATCTGCAGCGTAGTTTGAATATGTTCGGTACAGGTCAAAATGAACCCATGCCCTCATACCCAATAACTCACCACGAACTCGGTTTTTACGAGCTTCTTCAGCGGCAGTATTTGTTTCAACTGCATCAATCGCTGCCAAAACTCTGTTTGCACGATCAATCGTGTAGTAAGCTGAAGTCCAAGCAGCTAATGCTGTGTTATCACTAGTAATTAAGTTGTGGTTAAACAACTGCATACCTTGACCAGTATTAGATTCTGCACGTCGGAGCTCTTCGCTCATCAATGCATTAATTGCGTAAATGACTTCTGCTCCGTTAACACCAGCATAGGTACCATATACCCCCTGAGCACCAGCCTCAAGGTCAGCTACACTACGAAATGCTTGTGAAGCATCAATCAAATCAGAAGGAGTTGTGTCCAACGCACTTTCGCATGCCGTATAGACGACAGCAATAAGTGCAATTGCAACATATTTTAATATTCTATTCATCTTGTACGTCATTAGAAGTTAATATCAATACCACCAGTAAAGATACGTGGTAGTGGGTATGCATACTGAGAGATGTTGTTGTAATCTTCTGGATCAAATCCAGTGAATTTCGTCCAGGTATACAAATTTTGTCCCTGAACAAACAGTCTTACACCACGAATCTCGTTATTAAATACTCGACCAGGAATGTTGTACGATACAACAAGGTTTCTGAATCGTAAGTATGAAGCATCTTCAATGTCTTTTGATGAAAACTGACGTCCAAAAAGATTAGACTGAACATCAGTAATATCACCTGGTTGTCTCCAAATGTTCACCATAGACGAATACTGATTGAATCCAGCTTGTCCGTGATTCTCCTGGAAGAATCGTTGGTTATTGAACAATTTGTTACCACCAGCAAAGTTAAACTGAGTTGCAATAGCAAAGTTCTTGTAAACCATATCTAGGCCGAATCCGCCAGTAGTTGTTGGCAACCATGAACCAAAATCAGCTTTAGGGCTAACATTATTGAAATTTGATGTTATGTTACCATCATCGTCACGGTAAAGAGGAGCTCCTGTTGCAGCGTCAACACCAGCCCATTCTTCAATGTAGTGCGTACCAAGTGGTAAGCCTGTACGTATGATGGAGGTACCCAATTCAAACTCATCAACTTGACCTAAGTCAGTGATTTCATTCTTATTGTAGGAGTAGTTAGCGTTTAATGTTAATACAAAATCACGCTCACGAACCACATCGCCTTCTAGAGATACCTCAACACCTGAGTTCATTACTGAACCAGCGTTGATACTCAAACTTGCAAAACCAGCAGTTCTCGAAAGAGACTGGGTAATGAATAAATCCGATGTTTCTTCGCGATATAGGTCAACTGTACCTGATAATCTATTTTGGAGGAATCCAAAGTCGATACCAAAATTCAATTTGCCAGCTGTTTCCCATTTAAGGTCATCATTACCAGGTGCAGATGGTATTAGTGCCAACTGCCCAGCGTAACTTGAACTTGCAAAAGTTGCTACACGTTGAAAATCTTGTCCAGCACTAAAAGAGGCACCTTGATTTCCAGTGATACCATAACTCAATCTAACAATTAAGTTACTTAAAGCGTCAACATCAGCCAGAAAGTCTTCACTTGAAGCTACCCATGATGTACCAACAGACCATAACCAAGCATATTGGTTACCAGGACCGAAACGTGATGAACCATCACGACGAATCGATGCCCGTAAGTTGTATTTCTCATCAAGTGAGTAATCGGCAATACCAAATATTGACCAAAGCGCATTCTGGGTATAGCTACCTCCAACACTAGGAATCATGTTGTTATCTCTAGTTCCAGCTGTTATAGAAGCAGGTGTAGCACCTAAAGCTGGATTCAATCCATAACCTGTGTAACCGAATGACTGAAAATGAGACTTCACAAATTCATTACCAACGTAAAGATCAAGTTGGTGACGTCCTTGAAATTCTGTACGGTATCGTACATTGGTATTAGAAGTAAAAAAAGTTAAACGGTTGGTAGTGCGGTTAAGTGAACCTGAGTTACCTTGGGTAATTAATCCACCAGCATAAGAGTTCGGATTAACCCAGCGACTGAAATATCGCTCACGGAAATCAAGTCCAAATTCTTGTCCAACAACAAATTCACCAAGTTTTAACCTAGCGTAAGTACTACCAACGAATTTAATTTCATTTCTATCGTTAGTATCTTTATCTAGCCTGTCAAATGCATTCGCACCAGTTCTACCACCACCAACTAAAACATTTCCGTCTTCGTCACGAAGTTTTTCGTATGGGTTAGCAAGATACACAGCAGCAAATGGGTTAGCTAGCGCAATACCACCTTCAGACTCGGTAAATGAAGACTCACTATATGCACCAGAACCGCTGAAACCTACGTCTAAACGATCTGTAGCAGTAATATCGGTGTTTACTCGAAGTGAATATCGATTTAATGAAGTTCTAACACCAATACCTTCTTGTTCAAAAATCCCACCAGAGATGAAGTATCGAACACGTTCATTACCACCTGAAACACTCAAGTTATGTTGTTGAGTAATACCATTACGGAAAAACACATCGTCCCATTGGGTATTGATGGCGAGAAGCGAATCTCTTTGAGCTGCTGCATTGGCTGGAGCATTTGGGTTATTCGAGGATGTTGCCCAACCTGGACCAATTCGAAGAAATTCTTCCAAATCAAGCTTTTGTTCTGTATCCATCATATCGAATTTAAACTCGCCTACTTGAGAAACCCCAAGCTGACCAGAATAACGTACTTGTGATGGTCCAGAACGTCCACGTTTGGTTTGAATAAGAATTACACCGTTTGATCCACGTGCACCGTAAATAGAGGTAGCACTAGCATCACGAAGAACAGTAACACTTTCGAAATCATTTGGGTTCATTGTTGCAAAGTCACCTGAGTTGATAGGAATACCATCAACAACATAAAGTGGTGAATTGATTGAGTTAATTGAACCTGTACCACGAATTCGTACTGTCGCAGACGAACCTGGCTGACCAGAACCGGTGGTAATAAACACACCTGGTGTACGTCCTTGTAGCGCTTGCTCGAATGA
>JAIUMT010000098.1 GCA_022565415.1 Balneolales bacterium
GGCCGTTGCCCGGGCGATCAGCGGCATTCAGCACGACGATATTCTGGCGCACTACTTTCCTGGAACCCGGCTCGTTGCCGTTTTTTGAGAGAAAACATATTAAATGCCCCGATTTACGAGAATTGTATTTCACCAAGCACTGAGGTGGTAAAACACAGATCTTGCAGGCATAATCGAAATCTTCTTAATGCTTACGGGTGGTAACTTAAATTTTCCACCACGAAACCTGCGAAGATATGCATCCAAAATGTAAGTCACTTGTCAGGCTCACTTACATCACTTACATACTTGTTTTCATGGAGCATGTCGCCGGATGGTGGTATATTAGCAAGGTTACAAAGTGGACAAAATCCACCCATCAATTTCGCAAAGCAGACATCCGCTGCTTTCATCAACTTACCACCTGAAAAGGATTACCATGGGGAAATCAGCTCCTAAACAACGAATATTCGCATCCTGCGGACCTTCCTGCTCCGATAACGACAACCTTTGCTCCCGCAAAAACATCCCAACCCTTTTTTGCACCCCTTGTTTCTGGGGCTGGCTGGCGGTTATTATTATAGTCGCCTACGGATGTAGTTCTTCGAAAGAAACCGCTCCCATTTCGACCGATATGTCGGTTGTTACCGAAGTCGAAGGAGCAGCGGCTCACTGGATTCAAAACGACCGCATCATTTGGAATGTGCCCACATCAGCCAGTCGGTACGAACTTCGCTACGATCAAAATGCTGATATTCAGGTTGATAGCGATGGAGTTAGTGGCGGTCAGGTTATAAATCTTCAAGCAGGGGCCGGAATCAATTTCCGAACTGCAGATAAATACCGTCATATAGCTGCGTGGCCAGTTTTCGGACTCGATGCCTCGGCCGAGGTAATCAAAAATGCCTTGCGCGGACAAATTCTGGCCATTGCCTACAACCAGAACGACGAACCGGTTGCAGCAACCCGCGTGCAAACGCCCGGCGTAATCGACCAATACTTCACGTATTCAGGAGATTTAGGTCCGCTGTACGCAGAAAATCAGATCGAATTGAAGGTCTGGGCTCCGACGGCCCAATCGCTGTCGCTCGTTTTGTATGATGCCGACAAAAACAAGACAGGCGAAGTTCAGCCCGAAAATGTACGTCCTGAAAATGGCGTGTTCATCTTTAAAGGGTCGAAATCGGAGTGGGATCGCAAATTTTATCGATTCGAGATTGAGGTGTACCATTATCAGTCCGACGAAATTTTAACCTACGAAGTAACGGATCCCTATTCAGTGAGCCTATCGACCGACAGCAAATTCAGCCAGTTCGCAGATCTGCGCAACGATATGTCGTTGATGCCCGAAGGATGGAATTCGTTGCGAAAACAGTTACCACATCCGGCCGATATCACGTTATACGAAGCGCATGTGCGGGATTTTAGCTCGTGGGACGAAACCGTGTCAGCCGAACACCGAGGCACCTACAAGGCCTTTACCTACAACGGAAACGAGGAATCGATGTCGAACGGCATGCGTCACCTGAAAAGATTGGCCGAATCGGGGCTCACGCACCTGCACTTATTACCCGTTAACGACATCACAACCGTAATCGAAGACCGGTCCCAGCGCATAAACCTGGACGATGCGTTTAGTCGGATTTGCGACGTATTGCACGAGGATGTAGTGGCAGCTCACGGACTCGCCGGCGATTGCGAAACCTACGGAGACACGCCCATTCGCGAAGTGTTTAGTCAGCTCGCCAGCGAAGACCCGGTAACCGAAAAAATTCAGCTGGTATACAACAGCGCCGCGGGCAAACCCGGACTTCAGGCGTACGACGGATTCAACTGGGGCTACGACCCGTACCATTTTAACGTTCCCGAGGGAAGCTATAGCACCGATCCCGACGGAACTCAGCGCATTCTCGAGCTTCGGGAGATGGTGATGGGCTTGTATGAGATCGGCTTGCTAGTGGTTGTGGATGTGGTGTACAACCATACCTCCGCCTACGGACTTAACGAGAGGTCGGTGCTCGACAAGGTGGTTCCCGGGTATTACCAACGCTACGAGCCAACTACGGGCAACATCGAAACGTCGACCTGCTGTCCGAATACCGCCTCCGAACACGCCATGATGGAAAAACTGATGATTGATTCCATCTTACTTTGGGCTGAAATGTACAAAATCGATTCGTTTCGCTTCGATTTAATGGGGCACCACTCGCTTTCAACCATGGAAAAAATCCAACATGCTCTAAAATCACTCACATTAAGCGAACATGGCGTCGATGGGACCAATATCTACATCTACGGAGAGGGGTGGAATTTTGGTGAGGTGGCCAACAATCGAATTTTTGACCAGGCTACGCAATTCATGACGGCCGGGTCCGGTCTTGGCAATTTTAACGATCGCCTGCGTGATGGAATTCGCGGACGAAACTTTACGGATGTGGGTCGTCGACAAGGTTTCGTAAGCGGAATGGCTATTTTTCCAAACGAAGCCGAAGATCGATCTTTCGACGAACAACGAGCTGATATGCTTTATCAGGCCGACCAAATTCGCGTCGGATTAGCCGGAAACCTGCGAACATATCCGTATCGGGATCGGTCGGGCGTTATTGGCGAAGGCGGACGTGATGGCATTGGCTACACGCTACATCCGCGCGATAATGTGAATTACATCGACAAGCACGACAACGAAACCCTCTGGGACAACACACAAACCAAGCTGCCGTTCTCTATGTCGACCGATGATCGCGTAAGAATCCACGTCTTGAGTAACGCATTTATTGCTTACGGTCAGGGCGTTCCATTTTACCAGTTGGGAACCGACATTCTGAGATCCAAGTCACTCGACCGAAACAGTTATACTTCCGGCGATTGGTTCAACCGGGTTGATTTCTCCCTCGAAACGCATAACTGGGGAACCGGAATTCCGCCGGCCTGGGATAACCAAGAACGCTGGGACGACATACGCGAAATCATGACCAATCCGAATATTGAGGTCACAACAGAACACATGATGGCGTCGCATCAACAGTTCCTGGAGCAACTTGAAATCCGATACAGCACGCCACTCCTGCGTTTGCGAACATCCGAAGAAATCCACAATCGGGTGCGTTTCCACAACGTTGGAAGTACGCAGACAAGTGGCCTTATCGTGATGACTGTTTCAGATGGAAACTGTGCCGGCAAAATCATAGACGAGGATTATGATGGTATTTTGGTGGTTTTCAATGCCAACGATGATGCACAGCAGATAGAACTTGATATCCCCGGAATGAATAAAATGAAACTGCATCCGATATTACAAAACAGTGCAGACCCGATTGTTCGGGAATCCCGTGTTGAAGGTAGCATGTTTTCGGTTCCTGCCCACACAGCTGCAGTCTTTGTTAAACCAACGGAGCTACCATTGCAAGAGTTTCCATGTAACGGATATTAGGGATAGACTAATAGAAAGGCTGTTATCAAAGCTAATGCTATCTTAGTACTATGCGTAATATCTGGACTTGATGGCATTAGAATATACCAACGACCGCTTAGGGATACGTGGAACTTGAATGGGTACTGGCTTTTCGCGACGAACTAGTATAAAAAAAGGTTGCCCCAAATTAATGGAGCAACCTTTTACTATCTCTGAAACAGTGTCAAACTATTTAATCAGAGTCATTCTGCGACTATGAACAGCTTGTCTTCCCTGAGCATCCTGCGTACGGATTGAATACAGGTAGATTCCAGATGCGAGTGATGATGCATCGAAGTTGACGCTATATGTGCCCGGAGCTTGTGCAGAATTAACCAATTCCGTGACTTGACGTCCCATCATATCGTAAACGGATACCGTAACTTCTGAAGCTGTAACGATATCGTACGTAATGGTTGTTGTTGGATTAAACGGATTGGGGTAATTCTGATGTAACTGGGTTTGGGCTGGCTGATCAACGTTAACAAAGTCAATGCTGTTTGAGTTAATATCGAGTGACCAGAATGCTAGACCAGTAGCGGCCGACTCGCCAGCTCCGTAGATTAATCCGCCAACTGCGATTTGGTCATCGTACATTGTTAGATTGAAAACCACATTAAGTATTCCTGGTGCGAAGTCAAGACCAGTACCCATGTTAACCATCTCACCATCTACGACCTTAACGATACCATTTGAGACAGAAACATCATCTACGGCTACGAATTCGCCGCCAACATAAAGAATATCGTCATGAATATATAAACGCGATATCAACTCTCTTGGAGCGCCTTCATCATGTTGAAACTTACCTAAATAGGATTGCCATTCCTCGTCAGTTTCATTCCAAACTACGAGATGACCTACCTCATTGCCGTCAATTTCTTCTATCATACCACCTAGTATAATTTCACCATTATACTCGATAATATCGGCTCCGAATTCATTTGAACTACCTAAAACTCCTAGATATTCGAAGGTCGAAGTTTCTGGATCTAATCGTACAACGGGGGAATATATCGTTTCACCTGCTTCCTCATATTGATATTGACCGACCAAGAATACATGGTCTCCAATCTGTCTCACTTTCTCAGTAAGATCAGATTCTAAACCATCGATGTTATATGAAAACCAGTCGGAACCATTCCAGCGGGCAATAGTTTCAGCAGGAATTCCACCAGCCTCTTCGAAATTGCCAGCTACGATTATACCTTCGTCTATTACATCAATGGCAGAAATTAAGGCATTGGATCCACTATAAGTTAAGCCGGAACCTACTCTCGACCATGATGTACCGTTCCATCGGGCGATGCTATTTACCGGTTGTGTAATAGAATTAAGCCCTTCAAATGAACCAGCCACATACAGGTGTCCATCGTATTCGGCTAAACTGAGTACACCCACATTAACACCTTCGGGTTGTTCAATTCCTCCATCAACATCATGCCATTCCTGGCCATCCCAACGGGCGATGCTGTTAAGTGTTTTTCCATCAATTTCAACCGATCCAATAAAACCAACATAGAGATCACCTTGAAATACAGCGGTGCTGTATGTTACGAAATAACTATCGACGTGTGATAATGCGTTGGGAGAAGGGTTCCCGATAGCAGTCCAGGCACTTCCATTCCATAGACCGACATTTATGAAGGATTCATTAGCAAAATCACCCGAAGCTAATACCATGTTATCATCTAGTACTACTATGGTGTTCAAGTCGCCACTTAGTCCTGCACCAAATCCGCTCCAGGTGCCGCCAGTCAATTTTGCAATTCCATTTACTTCCTGGATACCGACCTGTGAAAACAGTCCACCAATATAAATGTCATCACCATCTATTTTGACTGAATTCACTAATCCATTTGGCTGCGCAACTGCTAGTGATTGCCATCCTTCCGTTTCAGATAAATCAATTTTTGCAACGTTTCGAATGGTGCTACCACCAACATCCTTGGTAAAAAGGCCACCAATATAGAGCGTTCCATCAATTAGCTGTACATCAATAACCTCGCCATCAACTCCTTCGTCCATGGCACTCCATTCGGTTCCATCCCAAACAGCTATTGAATTCAGATCGTCGTTGCTGAAATATCCACCTGCGTAGAGAAAGTTCTCGTCTGCTGTGAGTGACATAATGCGCGCATTGAAATTTGATCCGGTAATATCAGACCATGTTCCGGATGCGGTGTTAAATCGGGCAATGTGATCGTTTGAAAGTGACGGACTCGTAAAGATTCCTCCTATAAACAAACTATTGCCGATTGATGTCATAGTTATGATTTCACCGTTGATTTCAATATCGCCCAGTGATTCCCACTGTCCATCTACTAAACGAGCAATTCCGTCTGCTTCGATTTCCTCGTCGTCTTGCATAATGGTGCTAAAAGATCCGGCGATGTAGAGACTGCCACCGACAACTTTCGCCACTGTAATTTCACCGTCGATTATTCCAGGCAATGCGTTATAGCGATCTCCATCCCATCGAACGATTTTACTCGTTGCTCCTGCATTAATACCATCGCTGCTGAATTCAATTTCGCCATAAATGTACACATCGTCGTTGTGTTGGTACATTCCATATACGTCACCTAAAATGAATGATCCACCAAATGGCGACGACCAGCGTTCATTGCTTTCAGCATCCATTATTTGCGAGCTGAAACTTCGCTCTTTGCCAAAAACGGTGGTGTTCGATTGCTCAATGTGTTGAGTTGAGCCCATCAAAAGCAAATCGTCTAACAACGAATTGTTTTGAGCATAGCCAGCACTGAACGAAGTTAGCACAATGGCCGTAATTAGAAATAGTAGTTTTGTTTTCATAACATTAACTCTCATTAGTTTATGGGGTATTTGTCTTCTCTAGACATCCTGATTGTTAAATTTTACAGACCTATACGGGGGATCTTACACAGTCTTACTATACATCAAAGCATATGTTCCTGTATATTGATATATAGTACAATCTGAAGATGTGATAATGCGTTGAAGCTTACAGACGTTAATCAGAACGGAACGGGAATGGCTTCGTTACTGTTTTGTTTGGTATAACTCATTAGTAGACAACGAGTCTGCAACAATCACCTAAATATTTATATACATGGAAACAAGACAAGCATACGTCGAAAAAATGATGGGAATGATTAATAAATGGAGAGCCGACATCCAAAAAATTAAAGATGACCCATCCAAGCACTCAAACCGAAACAGTCAGGATATTAGTGACCTTGAAAGTGAAATTGCTGAAGCTGAGAAAACATTAGACAAAATTTCTCAAGCTGGAGATGATAAGTGGGTAGATTTACGCGAGGGTGTCGATTCTTCGTGGGACAATCTTACAACCCGCATGGATGAGTTCTCGAGTTAATCAGGGTTCCAAGTGACTCAGTGCAGCTCTTTTTGTTCCAAACTGACGGAAGAGCCACATCATTGTTCCGAAACACTTCGGATTGGAAAGAGAAGCCCGAGCCAATATCAAAGCTTCTCCAAAGTGAACTATATAATCAAATGGCATAATTGCTGCTGTCAAGTAGCATAAACAGAAAAAGCCCCCCGGGAATATTTCATCCACGGAGGGCTTTTCGCCATAGTTCTAATTCTAAGACCAGATTACTGACTTAAAATAACTTGGTCGATTGAATGTACAAGTCCGTTAGAAGCTTGCATATCACCTTCAACTACCTCAATTTCAAGTGCATCTTCAACATCTTGCGATGAAGCTGCCCCTTGGAACAGATGGTTTAATACAATTTGCTGTAGGTGTTCAGGATTCGCTCTAAGCTCATTCAGTGCTTCTTCAACTTCTTGAAATGCATCATCAGTTGGAGCTAGTATTGTAAATGATCCTTGTTGAGACAATGTCTCGGCAAGCATCGTTTCATCTAGTAAAGCGGCCATCACAGTATGATCTTCACTTGACTTAATCACATCGACTACCGTTTCTCCGGTTGCTTCTGTAGGCGCCGGCATTGCCATATCTTGGGCTTGCAGTGCTCCCGCTGAGAAAATCAGTGCTACAGTCATTGTAGCTTTAAAAAGGGTGGCGAATAATGGTTTTTTCATGTGTTTTCTCTATTAATTCAGATTAAAAACATGTTCACAACGATTGAGAAAAAATAGACCTTATTTCATATCTGTGTTTCAAAATCACTAATCATCAATAAACATATCGGCACGACTAACATTACGTTACTTTTATCGTGCCATTGTTCCGTTAACCCACTCATCGCATAATTATTCTGTTAATTGTCTGGGTTTAAAGGGCTTTTACATTACACGGTCAATATATTAAACGAATTTACATGTGGGCTCTTCTGTACTGGCTTAATTATCACATGCGGTTGAACTTTGCACACATTCCAAAAGGCAGCAAACATTTGCATCACTAATGCTTCGTGTTTGCATGTACAAAGGAACCATCCGCATAACCCTTGTTTTGCATCACCAAAGCTTCAAACAAGATTGCAGCTTAGCTCAACTGTTCCAGAATCATTGAACCTTCGTCGACCCCACTCCAATCCTTAGGAACGCCATTCACCATAAGATGAGCCGATCGTTTCAAGAAAATCGATGCCGCTTTATCACCCGGATGAATCTTCAGAACTTCATTAAAATTCACACTGGCTCTAGTGAAATTCTTACTATAAAAATCTTTGATTCCAGCCTCAAACGCATCAGCCGACGCTTTCTCCAACTTAACACTAACCTCGTCGTCGCCCTCTATTACCCCATACACATCTAAAATATTATTCTTCCCTTTAACCCGCGTCTTGCCCAAATATCGGAAATGATACATCTTAGCAATATTCAACGCATCGAGCGTATCAGAACTGATAATCACATTATTATCAAATACTTTTGTTAGCCCCTCAAGCCGCGATGCCGTATTCACCACATCAGAAATTACCGTTCCCTCCATCCGCATCTCCTCCCCAATTGTACCAAGCATAAGCTCACCGGTATGAAGTCCTGTACCGATTTGAATCGGCTCCAATCCAAGCTCTCCGCGCGTTTTATTGAGTTTCTTGAGTTCTTCTGTTATGAGGATGGCTGCTTTCAAGGCATCGTCTGCACCACCCGGGAACAACGCCATTACCGCATCACCAATGAATTTGTCGATGAACCCGCCACTTCTGCGAATCAGTGGACTCACAACGCCCAAAAACGTATTTATAAAATCGAATGCCTCTTTCGGAGTCATATTTTCCGACAATCGGGTAAAGTCTTTGATATCGGAAAACATCACCGTCATGTGTTTTTGCACCTGGTCGCCCAACTTGATGTCCATCACACTGTCATATCCTAAAAATCGCAGAAACTCGTGCGGCACAAATCGACTGAACGCATGATTGATCTTGCTGAGCTCAACATGTGTTTTTATCCGCACCAACAGCTCGTCTTTAGCAATTGGCTTGGCAATATAGTCGTTCGCTCCATGCTTGAAACCTTGTAGAATGTCGGAGGTATGACTCTTGGCAGTTAGCAAAATTACCGGAAGCTCTGTTTGAGAAAACTCTTCACGGATTGCTGTACAAACCTCAAACCCATTCATGTTTGGCATCATGATATCAAGCAGAATCAAGTCAGGTATCTGCTGATTCTTAAGATAGTTCAGCGCCTCTCGACCGTCGTGGAAACTGATAATTTCATAGCCTGCCCGCGACAGCTGTGCTGTTAACACCTTGATGTTAACAGGTTCATCATCAATAATCATGACTTTGAATTTTTCGCTGATGCGCGCATTGCGGTGCGGCATGATGTGCGTGAGCGGACGACTTGAGTCGCGCTTGGCGATGGTATAATTGTCGTATTGGTCATTTACGTCGGCGAACTCATCCGTTGTTGGAATTGAGAAGCTGAAATACGATCCGAATCCTTGAGCCGACTCCATAGTTAAACTACTACCCATCAGCGCAATCAATTTATTGGTGATTTTGAGTCCGAGTCCGGTGCCGGATGTGCTTGGAGCGGGTTTGGTTAGATCCTCATCAAAAGACTGCAATAGCCGGTCTAAATGTTCTTTGGAAAGCCCTTGACCTGTATCCTCGATTGTAAGAACGATCTCGCCGTCTTTAAGGTCGGCATCAACCGAAACATACCCCTCATCAGTAAATTTCACCGAATTATTGATGAGGTTGTGCAGAATTTGCTCGAGTTTGTCAATATCGACCATCACGTTGGGCAACGATTTGGTGACTTGATTTCGAAGTTCTATGCCCTTGCTCGAAGCTTTGCTGTACTGCAGTGCCAATACTCTGCTGACCAGAGAGCGGAGGTGAACCGGTTTGGGCTTATATTCGAGTTTATTTTCAAGAATTCGTGAGATGTCGAGCAGGTCGTTCAGCAAGAATGTTAGCCGTTTGCTGCTACTGGAAATGAGTTCTAGGTTACGTTTGACTTCCGGACTGAGCTCGCCCTCTGCGCCATCCATTAGCAAGTCACTAATTCCTGTGATTCCGGCTAGTGGCGAGCGAATTTCGTGGGCAACCATAGCAACATACTCATCCTTAAGGCGCTCATTCGGGTCAATATTTGCCGGTTTCGATGATTCTTGAATCAGTTGCGGATTGGCGAATTTGAATACGACGACATACCCTATGCCGGAAAGCAAAAAAGAAATCCATACCGGGGTGTAATCAACAAACGTAAAGAATGTATGGATGTAACCAGCATATTGTAACTCCCGAATCGAGAGAACCGCCATCACGGCAACAATCAACTGAAAAATATGCACCCATCTTCGTTCGATATTCGCGGAAACATACAGAAGAATTCCGATGAGAATGATAGCAATTACAGGAAAGTAGACCAGCGAAATTGTTTCCTTAATACCAATTGCCGGAAATGCGCTGGCTACTAATACCAAGGCAGAGAGAAGATATCCGGTTATAAATGGGATATCCGTTCCGGGAGTGTTTCCCAGTCTGGACACTACTGATTTCAGCAACAACAGCGAAAGTAATACTGTTGCTACCATGAATAGCATCGGAAAATGCGTGTCGACAGTACTACCTGATAGTAGCAAATATGCAGTGACTACTGCTTGTAAGAATCCTAGATACAACAAACTAGGTTCTTTCCACTTAATGTATCGCACGAGAGTATAAGCAGCAATCGCAAAGGAAAATCCAATCAGAGTTTCGGAAAACGCAGCTATATCA
>JAIUMT010000099.1 GCA_022565415.1 Balneolales bacterium
AGAATCAGATGAATATTTCCGTGATAGTCGTTAAGGTTAAGGATGGCCATTACGGTGCCAACCAAAACGACAATATGCATTGGTATGAGCATCAGATGCAGAATTTGTCCGGCGCCTACAGACCCAAGACTCGCTACACGAAGCCAGACTAGTCCGATAAGTTGCACTCCGAGAACGAATACCACGCCTGTCATCATGGCACTGACTTCACTGCTAAACAAAGCTTGAGCTAAAAATGGCGCATGCAGGTTCAACATTTCGATTACGAGTGTATTGGCAATAGCGGAAGCCAGAATCATCGTCATCAATCCAGAAAACAACGTGGTTATCAAGATTGAAATAGCGATATCATTGCCTGCTTTTAATCTGCGCGACATTACATCATTCACAAAGAAATTGTGCGTAAATATGTAGCGTGTGACCGAACGATTGTATGCCCCATTTATGGAAAAGAAGATCAAAAGTATGATCCAATTTCCGACCAACAAAATAACCGAATAGTTTATTGATAACGGCGGACTGAAGTCGGCCGGTAAGGCAATAACAGGTTGGGCACTACTCGCATATTCTAAAATTACAGGAGCCACATTTGGATCGATAGCAATAAGATTATCGAGATATTCTGATGGAAGTATAACCTTAATATCGTTGGATCGGGCAAAATCGAGCACACTTCTCAGGTTTCGTGCGGGGGAGGAGTCTAATGTCGGTGGTATGATGTACATAGTACCACCCTCAGGGAATACTGATACATCATTTAATCCGTCTACAGCGATAATTTGAGAGGTATTGGTGGCATCAAAATCATCTGCCGAGCCGGGTGTGGTTATAATGTACAGGGGAGGAACGGATTCATACTGAAATCGATCGGCAATGTCGGTTATAAACGAGGCTACAGTCGCATTTCTTTGTGGATGACCGGAAATAACGTAACGTTGTATTTGAAGTGTCTGTTGGGGAATTCTGCCAATATGTCCGAGAATAACGGTTTGGAGTGAATCGCTGTTTTCCCGTACATCAAACTCCCGTATGAAATCAATACCAGAGCTTAGCCAAAGTTGCGAAGTATATTGGGGTATTTGCTCTAACACCCTCTGGTCTGTTTCTCCATCAACAAGAATGATGGATAATGCTAAGTCATTAAATGACTTTAAGTCAGCAATTTGCTCGGACTCTTGCGCAGGTATTTCCCAATGTACACCAATAGATACCGGTTGACTGATAGCATAAATCGGCAAAAATAACAGAATAAGCAGCAGCCAGAATAGGCGCATGTGAGGCCAGGTTTTTGGAATTGTAAACAGGGGGGCGGTTACGGATTGCTTCCGACTTCGATTTGTCTGGTTTCTTTGTAGGTCGTAAGAACGAGGTTAGAGCGGGTTTTCTTTACCCCATCCCAAGACTGAAGTCTGGATAGAAGTTTTTCGAGTGTATCGGTGTTTCTGGTGCGGATTTTCAGGATATGAGATCCGTCGCCGGTTATTGAGTGGCATTCAAGAACCTCTGATTCCAATACTACGCGCTCCACAAATTTAGGGTAATTTGCAGACCCGTCTACCTCCACGAAGATAAATCCGGTGATATCCAGATTGAATTGTTTGGCGTTGAGTACGGCATGGTAGCCTTCGATGAGGCTTCGTTCTTCGAGTTTTCGCATCCGTTCTGATACAGATGGTACTGAAAGTCCTACGATTTCAGCGAGTTTGTTTCGCTGTGCGCGTCCGTTTTCTTGCAGATGATTCAAGATGAGGACGTCGGTTTCATCCAAATGATGTTGCATGGATAGATACTTTTAAAAGAAAAAGAAATTGTTCTGTTTGCCTAATTAATTTAGGTCATTTTTCGATTAAATGAAACTCCTCATGTTGTAAAAATGATGTTAAAAAGGCAAAAAAAATGCCCAACTGCGTGAACAGCCGGGCATAAAAGAGTTTCTGAATTTTCAGAACCAATTAACGGTCTTCTACTTTTTTCCAAGGAAGATTCTTGTCGCCCAGGTACAACTGACGTGGACGAATCAAGCGGTTATTTTCCATTTGCTCGATGTAATGAGCTGTCCAGCCTGAAATCCGGGCCATTGCAAAAATACAGGTGTATTGATCGGGCATAATACCCATAGAGTAATATACCGTAGCTGAGAAGAAATCGACGTTTGGATCGATATTTTTCTCGTCTTTCATCACTTTAAGGATGGTTTCAGACCATTCGTACAGGTATTCCATCTCGACTTCCTTGGCAAGGTCTTTTGCCATAACCCGAAGAAGAGTAGCGCGAGGATCGAATGTTTTGTAAACCCGATGACCGAATCCCATGATTTTCTCTTTTCGCTCAAGCTTACCTTTGATGAAAGCCACGATGTCGGTGTCTTTGTCAAGACCTTTCAGCATGTTCATTACTGCGGTGTTTGCTCCACCGTGTAAAGGACCTTTAAGAGATCCGATGGCACCGGATATAGCTGAGTGGATGTCGGCAAGGGTAGAGGCAATTGCTCTGGTTGCAAAAGTAGACGCGTTCATACCGTGCTCTGCATGCGTTACCAAAAGCAAATCCATCACACGCTCGGCCTTAGGACCAGGCTCTTCGCCGTTCAACATGTACAGGAAGTTGAACGCTGTACTACCTTTCTTAGAAGGTCTGATGATTTCATCGCCCTTTCGTACCCGGTCAAATGCTGCAATGATGGTTGGCATTTTAGCAGTCAAACGAATTGCTTTGCGGAGGTTGGCTTCAGCACTGTTCTCGGTCGCATCCGGATCAGAGTCTGCTAGCATTGATGTAGCTGTTCGAAGCACCGACATCGGCTCTGCCTTTTTATCAGTAGAGTTGATATACGCATAGACAGTTTCAGGAATGTCCCGCTCAGCTGTCATTTTCGCTTGTAAATCGTCTAGTTCGGCTTTGTTGGGAAGACGTTCGTTCCATAAAAGAAAACAAACTTCTTCAAAAGTGGCATTTTCTGCTAGTACTTCAATATTATACCCAGCATAAATTAATTCTCCTTTAGCGCCGTCAATAAAACTTTTCCGAGAAGAGAATGCCACAATGCCTTCTAATCCTTTATCCAAATAAGGATATTGGCTTAAATCTTGTTCTTTTTGATTGTTGGTCATCGTAGGCTCCATACGTTATAATGATTTCTGTGTTGAATGACTAATGGAAGCTATTTCTTTCAATAACTTCTTTTTTAATAGTAGTGTAAGTAGTTGAGTTGGCAAATTTAACCATTTTGCCACTGTTTAACGAATTTCCTGTTGATAAAATACGTAACTCAGACGACGTGATAGCACCAAATTCGGTACACAGTAATTAAAAAAGCGTTGCCAGCCTGTATTAGCTACCAATAGGAACTGAACTTACTCCAGTTTTTTTGCCTCATCCCAAAGAGCATCCATCTTTTCCAGCGAAACTTCATCCGGACGAAGCCCCTGTTCTGCTAACGATTCTTCTATGTAGTTGAATCTCGACTGAAACTTAGTGTTTGTTAGTCGGAGGCTGTCTTCGGAGTTAATTTTGAGCAATCGACCCACATTCACCATGGAAAAAAGCACATCGCCAAACTCTTTCGCTAATTCCTGTGACTTCCCACTGCCAATGAGTTCTTTGAACTCTCCAAGTTCTTCGTTGAGTTTTTCCCAAGCGGGTTCCCATTCTTTCCAATCGAAACCAACGCCTCCGGCTTTTTCTTGCATTCGTTGAGCGCGCAAAAGTGCGGGTAAGTGCACCGGAACCCCACCCAGCACCGATTTTCGTCCGCCTTCCTGCATTTTAATTTTTTCCCAGTTTTTCAAAACAGTACCTTCGCAATCGACCTGGGTTTATCCAAATACGTGAGGATGCCGACGAATCAACTTCTCCTGTATTCCGAAAACAACATCATCAATAGAAAATGAATCTGTTTCGCGCGCCATTTCGGCGTGAAATACAACGTGCAACATCATGTCGCCTAATTCTTTGCATAACTCTTGGTAGTCTTTGTTGTCGATTGCCTCAATAGCTTCATAGACTTCCTCAACCATCAAATCTTTAATGCTTTCGTGAGTTTGTTTCCGGTCCCACGGACATTCTTTGCGCAAAATCTCCATTATTTTTACTAAATCACCGAATTTGCTCGTAGCCTTTATTTCACTGTATGGATTTTTCTCTGAGGACATTTGTTCTTGTAATCTGAATTTAATTGGTTTCACAGGTGGTCTAAAAGTAAGGGAAATTGTTCACTCTTGAAGTTGTAAAACTATTCGCTACGACTATTTATTCGGCATTCCCGGAAACAAAACTGAGTAAATTTGATGTTCATCTGATATGACTAAACCATTTACCGGAATGAAACCGGACAAACGTAAACAGAATCTTATACTTTTCGCACTCTGGTTGCTGATTTTCTCTGCGAGTAGTCAGATCATCATAATTGCACCGATTCTACCCATAATTGGTAAGCAATTGGCAATGCCTGAGTCAATTCAGGGACTTTTTATAACAGTCTACGCGGTGATGGTGGGTCTTTTTGCCTTGGTTGTAGGTCCGATTTCAGACAGAATTGGTCGTCGAAGGGTACTCTTAATTGGCACGATGGCGATGGCGGTCGCCCTAACTTTCCACGGACTTGCTCAGACCTGGCAACAACTTCTCTTGATGCGTGCCATTGCGGGTGTTGCTGGTGGCATATTAAGCGGTTCGGCAGTTTCGTACGTTGGTGATTATTTCCCCGTTAACCGACGTGGCTGGGCTACAGGATGGATCATGAGTGGTGCCGCAACTGGTCAGATTATCGGAATCCCGCTTGGTACAGTTATGGCTGAATACTTTGGTTTCCGAATACCGTTTCTCATGTTCGGACTCACCATGTTTGCCACATTTTACCTTGTTTGGGCCTATGTACCGCAGCCCAATGTCCAACTGAATATGAACCGCATAACCCTGAAAGGTTCTTTGCGCAACTATTGGGAGTTACTTAAAAGGGGATCAATCCTGGCGGCAACCGGTTCGTTTTTTCTGATGTTCATCAGCGTCGGATTATTCATTGTTTATTTCCCCACATGGCTTCAACAGAATTACGGGGTTTCAGGAAATTTTATCGCCATGCTGTTTTTGGTTGGTGGTGTAGCGAATGTCATTTTTGGTCCTAAAGCGGGGAAATTATCAGACAAAATTGGTCGGAAATGGCTGGTAATCGTCTCGTGCCTGGGAACGTCCATAATTTTTGGCGGCACCACCTTTTTCATTTTTGAATCGTGGATTGCATTTCCATTTATGTTCATAGTTATGTCGCTTGTGGCTATGCGCGTAAGTCCGTTTCAGGCACTGTTGACGGAAGCCGTATCGGATGAAAAACGTGGCTCATTATTGAGCTTGAATGCCGCTTTGGGTCAGACCGGACTTGGTCTCGGCGGGGCGATAGCCGGAGTTGCTTATACACATTATGGTTTTGTTAGTAATAGTCTGATGGCGGCTACAACGATACTTCTTACAGCTTTTGTCATTTGGAAATTTGTTCCAGAGTCATCTTATTTCAGAAAACAACAGGTTGCTGCACGACAACACAACCGGCAGCAAACTCCTCATCCGGAAGTTCTAGTTAAGTAAACCACTGCATATTGATTTTCTATCACAGATATAGTTTTTGAATTGAAAATCATGTTTGCATCTGCTCCAGTTTAGCTATTTTAGCCCCATGAACGAAATGCTCGAAGAAAAACTGGCTAACCTCCCCACAAATCCCGGGGTTTATATGTATAAAGACCAAAAAGGTCAGGTTATTTATGTGGGCAAAGCTAAACGAATTCGAAATCGGGTGAAATCATACTTCCAGGATACCCGAAATCATTCTGGCAAAACCATCGCAATGGTTCGGAAAATACACGATGTGGAGTTGTATGTGACCGATACCGAGGCCGAAGCGCTGATTTTAGAGAACAACCTCATCAAGAAATTTCGTCCGAGATACAATATCTCGTACCGCGACGATAAAACGCTTCCTTATATATGCGTCACAACTGGCGAGAAACCCAGGGTTTTCCCAACACGAACGGTCATTAAGGATGGAAGCCGTTATTTTGGTCCGTACGACCACGTGGGAAAAATGCGAAATATGCTAGAGGTTATTCGCAAAACCTTCGGATTATGCACGTGTGCTGTATCCATCAGAACAATTGATCGGTCGCGCGGCCTGCCCAAATGGCATTCATGCTTCGAAGAGTACGTGGGCCCCTGCTCTGGCGAGATGGAGCTCGACCAATATCGCGATACGATGCAGAAAGTGGTACGATTGCTCAATGGCAAAAGCAACGCCCTCATCCGCGAGCTGAAAGAAGAAATGGAGATGGCGGCTGTGAGTTTGCAGTTCGAGGAAGCGGCCAAATTACGCGACGGAATTGCCGCACTCGAGAAGTATAGCGAGAAGATGAAGGTGGTTTCGGCTGATGTCGTTGATCGCGATATTTTCGCCCTGGAAGTAGATCCCGACGAGGGCGTAGCCTGTGGAGTGATGTTTCGAATACGCGACGGACGGCTTCTGGGCAGATTGCACAAATTTCTGTACGACATCGATTCAAGAGAACCATCTGAAATGTTGCAAGCCTTTATTGAAGACTATTACACCGGCGAACTGGGTGCAATTATTCCGGATGAAGTTCATGCAAGTCATGAATTGGTTGATGATGAACCACTTGCCGAATACCTGTGGCAGGAACACGGAAAGAAAGTCCCGATTTTTGTGCCAAAAATCGGAGAAAAGGCCCAGATGATACGCATGGCTCAGTCGAATGCACGGTTACTCATTGGCGAACTTTCGCTGCAACGCAAAAAAGCCGAAGAAAATCGCATACCACACAGTGTGAAAAATCTACAAGAGGAACTTCGTTTGCCTCAGCCACCGCGCAGAATCGAATGCTTTGATAACTCCAACCTGCAGGGTAGTGATCCGGTGGCGTCGATGGTATGCTTTGTAGATGGCGTCGCTAAAAAAAACGAATACAAGCGGTTCAAAATCAAGACCGTGGTGGGTCCATACGATTTTGCCTCAATGAAAGAAGTCTTGATTCGTAGATATGGGCGATTGAAACGCGAAAAAGCTCACATGCCCGATTTAATCGTGGTAGATGGGGGGAAAGGTCAGCTTTCAAGCTCTGTTGAGGCATTGAAAGACGTTGGGATATTTGGCGAAGTTCCAATTATAGGATTAGCTAAACGTCTTGAAGAAGTTTTTGTACCTTACAAGGCCGATGCACTTATGCTTCCGAAAACCTCAAGCGGCTTAAAACTGCTTCAGAGGGTTCGAGATGAAGCTCACCGGTTTGCCATCACATTTCATCGCGACTTAAGAAGTAAGCGAACATTTACCTCAACGTTAACTGAAATTGAAGGAATCGGGAACAAAAGTGCTCAGAAATTACTTAAAAAGTTTGGATCTGTTAAAAGAATCTCGGAAGCCTCAGAAGAGGACCTCATAAAAGAAGCTGGAAAGACAACAGGTTCAAAAGTTTACGCATTTTTCAATCACGACCCAGACAATACCCATATCGAGTACGAAGAAATTTAACAGAACGGTAAATCATTCGGCTTGGTTATATAGGTAAATGTAAAATAATTTATGATTTACAGGCGCTGCCTGGTTGCATTATCATCAAGTAGCATCATTCGCATCAAAATGTGATTGTGATGTCAGTTTTCTTGAGTTACTATGTGAGTGCAATAAGGTATTTCCTAACACGTTTAAGGAACACACGCTATGGTTACAGATAAAAGATTAAATTCCGATTATACAAAAATAGACGACGACCAATTGGTTCGGTTATTCCGAGGCAAGAACGATCAGCAAGCTTTCAAAACCTTGCTCGAGCGTCATCAGTCGAAAATTTACTCGTACATTTACAGTATGGTTGGTAATGGCGAAGTGGCAAATGACATCTTCCAAGATACATTTACCAAGGTCATCACGAAAATGGATGACACGTACAATGAGCAGGGTAAATGGATTGCATGGGTGATGAGAATTGCACATAACGCAACAATTGATTATCTCAGAAAACAAAAGCGTTTTGTAGACGTTAATGCTAAAGATGATCCAGACTATGATTTCTATGATAGAATTCCCGATACTGAAATCCTCGCACAAGAGGGGATGGAGCAGACGGAATCGCATAAAAGTCTTATGAAGCATATTGCAGGGCTTCCTTCAGAGCAACGTGAAGTGGTGATGTTGAGACATTACTACGAAATGTCGTTTAAGGAAATCGCCGATCTTACGGGGGTTTCAATAAACACTGCTTTAGGGCGAATGCGCTATGCACTGATCAATCTTCGAAAAATGTTTGAACAGGAAAATGCCAATGAAATCAACGTTACCGAATAATGATGAGCTAAGTATCCGCTACGCAATGCAAGAACTCGATCCTTCTGAAGAGATTATGGTCGAAGAGGCAATGCTTAACGATGACAACTTACTCATAGAAATCGAATCTCTCAGACGCACTAATAAGCGGCTCGAGGATTTACCTAAATACGACGCACCGCCAGCACTTCTGGACTCTGTAATGGAGAAGGTTGCTTCTTACGAAGCAAAGCCGGCCAAGAATGTGCGTTATCTAACCTTCCGACGCGTTACATACGCGGCCGCAGCTACCGTGCTAATTAGCGCCGGTGTTGGATGGTATGGAATGGGAGAATCAGACATTGTTACTCCCGCCTCAGCTAACCAGGTGCCTGTTTTGGCTCAAGAGCCTGAACAATCATCACCGTGGATAGACAACCGGGATGTGTTACATTTTAATACTGCAGGAATTGGAGCTTCTACTGTTGCCGACTCTAATGCAAATAAATTACGTCCTATCGACGGGCAAGTGAACACTGCACGCACACCACGACAGGTTCAACTAACCGGCTCACAACAATAATTTATGATATAACACCTACAATCAGTACATTTTTTTTGTATCAGGGGCCGATAGTTTAAAACTATTGGCCTTTTATATTTTTGTTTGCCTGCCATCATCACGTTATATTTCGCACTACTAAATGGTTTGAAATCGTGACATTCAATTCCCGCTTACAAATGACAAATTCAATCTTAATTCAGGATTTTAGTTAATGGGCAAAGTAATTTCCATAGCAAATCAGAAAGGCGGTGTTGGTAAAACTACCACTTCGATCAATCTGGCTGCCTCTCTTGCCGTTTTAGAGCACCCAACTCTGCTTATTGAAATTGATCCGCAAAGTAACTCAACATCGGGTTTTGGTATTGAAGCGCAATCAGTTAAGAATTCCGTTTATGAGGTTCTTGTAAACGGCGTTGATGTAGCCGACACCATCAAGAATACAGAACTACCTTTTCTGGATGTCGTTCCAGCTCATATCAATTTGGTAGGCGCAGAAATCGAAATGATTGAACGGTCTAAGCGCGAGAACATCCTTAAAAGTGCTATCGCCGAAGCCCGTAAGAAGTACGACTTTGTGATTATTGATTGTCCGCCTT
The DNA here is from genome assembly GCA_022565415.1 of Balneolales bacterium. GTDB lineage: Bacteria > Bacteroidota > Rhodothermia > Balneolales > HLUCCA01 > HLUCCA01. Next base: position 9,467 of record JAIUMT010000099.1, read on the forward strand.
CTTTGGGTTTACTTACAATCAACGCTCTTACCGCCTCCGACTCTGTTGTTATTCCTGTTCAATGCGAATATTTCGCCCTCGAAGGGCTTGGTCAGCTACTAAATACTATCAAAATAGTTCGCCAGCATCTCAATACTGAACTGGAAATCGAAGGCGTTGCCCTAACCATGTACGACACCAGAACCCGACTTTCAAATCAGGTTGCTGAAGAAGTTCAACGCTATTTCGGTGACAAGGTGTTTGAAAGTGTCATAACTCGAAATGTTCGTTTGGCTGAGGCCCCCAGTTTTGGCAAACCTGTAATTTTGTACGATTCAATCAGCGTAGGGTCAAAAAACTACTTGGCGTTGGCCCGCGAGCTGATTATGCGTAATAAATCAATGTTCAAAGATAGCCCTGTCTTTGCTGCGAAATCAGCAGGCGGAGTTAGTTAATCTGAAATTATCCCCATGGCAAAGAAAGTTTTAGGGCGAGGTTTAGGCGCTTTTTTTCCGGATGTCGACAAAGATGGAAAAGCTACAGAACCCAAAGTTGTGAGTTCGGAAGTGCTGCAACAACTCGATCCGCGAGAGAAAGTAAACGTCATTCTACATGTTCCTGTTGGTAGCATTCGGGCTAATCCGTTTCAACCTCGAACTGATTTCGACGAGATCAAGCTAAATGAATTAGCCGATTCTATTCGCGTTCACGGGCTTATTCAGCCAATCACGGTTCGTCATATTGGCGAAGAACGATACGAGCTCATATCTGGTGAAAGACGTTTACGTGCCAGTCGAATGACCGGTATGGATGTTATCCCAGCTTACGTGAGGGATGTAAATGATGAAGACATCATTGCAATGGCACTCGTTGAGAACATTCAGCGCGAACAGCTAAACCCAATCGAAACGGCGCTTGGATATCAACGTCTGCTCGAAGAATGTGATCTCACCCAGGAAGTTGTGGCAAAACGTGTGGGTAAGAACCGTACCACGGTCACCAATATGCTTCGCTTGCTCAATCTCCCGGCATTTATTCAATCAGCGCTGAAACAAAATCGTATTAGTATTGGTCACGCAAGAGCACTCATCACAATTGACGATGAACGGGTTCAGGAGCAAATTCT
>JAIUMT010000100.1 GCA_022565415.1 Balneolales bacterium
AAAAGAGGCCATTGAGACGTTTTTGTCGTCGTTTGGGAAGCCCGAGGCGTTCGGAATTCGCAAAACGGTAGACATTTACGACTTTCCGGATTGCGAAATTGTGCATTATGTGGCGGAGGCGAATGGTCGTCGGGTTCGGTGTGTCGAGTTCGAGGCCGTCGGCGTTGGCACATGGGAAGAGGCTGCTAAAATTATTCGGTCGTACGCCAAAGCCACGGGATTTGACACCCGGGAGCGCTGCGAAATCGCACTGTATGACTTGTTAAACTCAAAATCCTGAAGAAATGAATGATTTCGATATTATTTCAATAAATGGAATGCAGGTGCCTTGTTTTATTGGCATCCACCGACATGAACGTCACGAACGACAGACGTTGCTCATCGACCTCGATATGTATCTGAAAACAGCCCGCGCGGGTGATGAAGCCAATTTGGGCAAAAGTGTCGATTATTCGAAAATTCATGGTGAGCTCAAGTTTTTGCTCGAGGCGTGTCATTTTCGCTTGCTCGAAACTGCGGCTCAGGCGTTGTGCGCGTATCTGCTTGCCGATCCGGTGGCCGACCGGGATCAGGCCGTTGTTGAGGCTGTGAGGCTGAAATTGCGAAAACCATCAGCACTTAAAAGCGAAGCCGTGCCCGGACTTACGGTCTTTCGCACGCGCGAGGATGTCGAAATCGGACTCGAAATCAACGATTTTGGCAAAGTCGACCTCATTCACGAAAGCTCCGATTGTGGCATTTACCGACTTCGGATTCCGGCCGGTGGCAGTATTCCGACGCATTATCACGATGTGATGGCTGAGGGCGAAATGGCGCTCAGCGACGGACTCTTGCTTCAGGGCAAACCATTGCCACAGGGTTTGGCGCACTTCTGGCCACTAAAATTCGTGCATAAATATGAGAATCCGACGGATATCGAGCGTACTATTTTATGCGTAAATCGTCCGTCGTTTATCAAAGAAGACGAAATTCTAGCGGAGAATGGCGCACCGTTGCAAGATCCACCGGGAACAACGAAAATTCGTTTTTACTGAGACAGCCATAAGTCGAATCGAACGATCATTATATATACAAACACGAAATTTCGCGTTTATTTAAGGGGCGAAAACGAAGGCTAATAACCCATCGTCTAAGCTGTGATAATAACGCATGTTTAATTTTGTATTATATTACGTACATTATAATGTACAATTAATTGTAGTTTCCCAAAATGAATACACATGCAAGCACTTCAAGTTGACCGCGACATTCAATCATTATCAGAGTTTAGGGCAAATGCAGCAAGTTTTATACAACGGGTCAAAACAGATCGAAGACCCCTCATACTTACTCAACACGGTAAAAGTTCTGCTGTTTTAATGGATGTTGAGGACTACCAAAACCTCCTCAATACAGTGACTCTCTTACGCGAAGTTGCCACGGCCCGCGAAGAACTCAACAAGGGAGAGGAGATTTCAAATCAGGAATTATTTGCCGATTTAAAATCGAAATACACTAAACGATGAGAATAATTTGGTCTCCAACAGCCAAAAATAGGCTAATAGAGATTTTGGATTATATTTCGCAAGACAACGCTGAGGCAGCCATAGACCTCATCGATACAATTGAGGAGTCAGTAAGTAAAATAGCTCAAAACCCAATGATCGGGCGGATTATACCCGAGTTACAGAGCGAACATATTCGTGAGATTGTAATTCATCAGAACTACGGAATTATCTACGAAATAAAAGAATGTACGCTGGAAGTACTTACGGTTCGACATTTCAGAAAGTCGTTCTCGGGAACTGAATTCAAAGATAATTAACCCTGCTGATTTCATTATATTAAGGCATCAATGCCGAAAAAACGGCAAACTGAAAATGAAATCACGAGATATCGTCGGCTACGTGTGTCCGTGCCGAAATCTCGTTGTAATGAAGAACAGAAACCAAAGAATAATTATATGATTAAAGCTAAATCAACCCAAATCAGAGCGTTGTACATGGCGTTTATGCTGTTACTGGGTACAAGCACCATCGCATTTGCCCAGTACGGAATGGACGCGCTGGACATCGCCAAACTTCAAAATGTGGGTACTTCGGTGATTTCGCCTAACGGAAACACCGTTGCGTACACCCTCATTGTACCGGCCGATCCATTGGAAGAAAATGTGCGCGCATCGGTGCATTTATATGTCTACGACATCCGTAGCGGAGAGACTTCGGCGCTGTTAACAGATGGAAATGTGGGTAACCTGCAATTTCGACCAGAACACGGGACTATCTCATTCACCGCCCGCCGATCTGGCGACAATACCAACGCCCTGTACGAAATCTCAACTGAAGGCGGCGAGCCAACGCGTTTGCATTCCCACGAAACTGCAATTCGCAGCTATACCTGGGCCAACGACGGGAACCACATCATTTACATAGCAAATGAAATTCTGGATCTACCCGAATCTACCCTGCCTTATCAGCCCGTTTTGTTTGAAGAGAACATCCCAAACGCAAAAACATATATCCAAAATGTGACCCGCGAAGATCATCAGCCTCACCTGATCGACATTCCAGGCACAGCCCACATGGCCGTTTTTAACGCCGATCGCAGTAAAATTGCCATCTCCGTTGCTCCAACACCGAATATCGACGACCAATTCATGTTTCAGCAAATTCACATCGTGGATTACCGGTCACGCGAAGTTGTTGCCAAAATCGATAACAAAGGCAAGCTCGGGGAAATGCACTGGTCGCCGGATGGAACCCGTTTGGCACTTCGAGCCGGGCACGACATCAACGATCCAATTGACGGACGATTAATGATTGTTTCAGCTGAGGGTGGTACACCTCGAAATATACTTCCTGAATTCAAAGGAAAATTCGAGCAACTGCGTTGGAGCGACGACAACACAATCCATTTTCTTGCAAGTAAGGGTGTTTGGAGAATTTTTGGAACCGTAAATCCGAACGGATCTCAATTCAACCGCATCATCGACCGTGGCGCGCCAATCATGACCAACTTTTCGGTTGGCAACGACGGCACCATTGCCTTCACAGCAAACACAAGCAAGCATCCGGCTGAAGTCTATGTATTTCAGGATGGCATGCTCGAGCGCGGAACAAACTCCAACGAATGGTTGGCCGACAAAGAGTTGGGTCGTCAGGAAGTAGTTACCTATACAGCCCGCGATGGCGAATTCGATATAGAAGGATTACTGATTTATCCGCTGGATTACACCGAAGGACAAACATTCCCGCTCATTACCGTCGTTCACGGCGGACCTGAAGCACACTACAGCAACGGCTGGTTAACTGCACACTCCATGCCCGGACATCAAGGCGCAGCTGAAGGATTCTTCGTTTTCTATCCGAACTACAGAGGCAGCACGGGACGTGGAATGGAATTCATCTACTCGAGTCAGGCTGATCTTGCCGGTAAAGAATTCGACGATGTCGTCGATGGTGTCGATTACCTCATCGAACGTGGTCTGGTTGATACCGATCGCGTTGGCGTAACTGGCGGTTCGTATGGTGGATATGCTACCGCCTGGATGAGCACCTATTATTCTGAGCGTTTTGCAGCCGGCGTGATGTCGGTCGGAATCAGCAATAACATCTCCAAATGGGGAACTAGCGATATTCCGGAAGAACTGTATCTGGTTCACTCTCGCAAGCGATTATGGGATGATTGGATGGATAAGTTGCAGAGATCACCAATTTATTATGTAGATCGTGCTCAAACTCCGTTACTAATTATGCACGGCGAAGATGACACACGGGTGCATCCGGCTCAGTCTCTTGAACTGTTTCGTCATATCAAAGTTCGTAAGCCTGAAGTACCGCTTCGTTTGGTATTGTACCCAGGCGAAGGACACGGAAATGCACGAAGTACTTCCCGATACGACTACAACCTCCGCATGATAGAGTGGTTCAATACGTACTTGAAATAGCGGATATCTGTGTGCACCTAGAGTAAGCTTTTTGCTCCAGGTGCACCATAGTAATAGTGTAAACTTTCGTTTACACTATTACTATTTTATTTAAAAGAGGATGCCGCATCGTCGCTTCGCTAGTGCGGCATGACATGGATGTTGGAGATGCCGCATCGTCGCTTCGCTAGTGTGGCATGACGGATGTTGGAGATGCCGCATCGTCGCTTCGCTAGTGCGGCATGACATGGATGTGTTGCACGACGATCTAAGGCACTAGCGCAAATCAAACCGAATCTAGTTTCAATCTCTCCGGATCCTCTTGCATTTTCCAATCTCTCACCGTCATTCCGGTCACTTTCTTGAACTGAGTCGACAAATGCTGCACACTGGAATAGCCCATATGCCAAGCCACTTCGCTTAATGTGAGTTCATTATAGGTCAGCAATTCCTTTACTTTTTCAATTCGCAGGCGGATGTAATATTGCTCAACGGTGTCGCTCGAGATTTCAGAAAATGTACGGCTTATGGTCGAATAGCTGGTTTCCAGCGCGTCAGCCAGAAATACGGAAAGCTTTCGAATTTCGTTATTGTTTTCCTGGGCGTTGATATAAGCCAGAACGGTAGCCTTAGTTTGAGCCACGAGCTGTTCGTCGGCATTGTAAATCAGATCGAATCCCAGGTCGCGTAATTGCCACTGAACGCGTCTCATATTAACGGCATGAGCCGGTTCCGCGACAACAGCTTTCCCAAGGGAGACGTCGGTAACCGTGTATCCTTCCTCACTGAGAACCTTTTGGGCTGTGGCTATACACCGATCGCAAACCATATTTTTGATATGTAATGTGGTCATGACTGTAATATATCATTTTGGGAGGTAATACATAATTTTGCACAAGATGTGCATCATTCTATAACGACAGAACTAAGCGAATCTGATAGTTTAGATACAAATTAAAACTAGATATAAATCTATGACATCAAAATTAGTAACACTATCGGTAAAAGGCATGACCTGCGCGTCGTGCGTAGCCCATGTAGAAAAAGCGTTGAATTCGGTCGATGGCGTTGAAAAAGCGGATGTAAACCTGGCCACGGAAGAGGCGCAAATTCAAAGCAATGGTGCCAGTTCTAAAGCCCTGATCAAAGCCATTGAAGCCGCGGGATATGAGGCCTATTTGCCTCAGGGCTCCGCTTTACCCGAAACGATCGAAGTTCGTCTTAATGTTAACGGGATGAGCTGCGCCTCGTGCGTTGGATCTGTCGAACAGGGACTATTGGCCGTAAACGGTGTGAAAAAAGCCGATGTAAATTTAGCCACCGAGGAAGTCACCGTAACGATAGAAACCAGTTCTTTGGACCGATTCGATTCCGAAAGCGTAGTAGAGGATTTAATGCAAGAGCTGGCGGATGGAGTTGCGTCGGTAGGCTACGAGGCCACGCCCGACTCCGAATCACTGGGCTTGCTACGGGAAACTCTTGGCGATTACAGTAGCGGTGCGTCATCGAACGGCGCTGAACAGGGATCGGAAGGGTCGGGGCAAGGCAGCGGGGCGGGGTCAACGTCGACCTCATTCCGAATGAAATTCCTAACGGCGTTGCCACTGGCCTTGATTGTGATGGTTATTGAAATGGGTCCGATGATAATAGGCGGAGCGTGGATGGAATTTACGCATCAGAACCTGTTTGTGTTGAATCTGATTAAGCTTGTGCTTACAGCTGTGGTACTTTTTTGGAGCGGATCGTCGTTTTTTACCCGGGCCTGGAAAGTTGCGCGATATGGTCGGGCCGACATGAATACGCTGGTAGCTGTGGGTACGGGATCGGCGTTTTTGTTTAGTGCCTGGGCCACGTTTATGGGCAGCACGGAGGGGATTATCAGCAATCATGATGTGTATTTTGACACTGCCGCGGTGATTGTGGCTCTGGTTCTACTCGGACGTTGGATGGAAGAGCGGGCGAAGGATCAGACACGCGATACCCTGCGCGGCCTCATGGAATTGGCGCCCAAAACGGCGCATAAAGTCACTGGCGACGATATTGAAACCGTGCCGCTGAAGCAGATTCGCAAGGGCGATCGGTTGCTGGTTAAAGCCTATGAATCGATTCCCGTAGACGGCGTTGTGATTCAGGGAGATCCGAGTGTGGATGAGTCGATGATGACCGGCGAGTCGATGCCAGTGGATAAATCGGCCGATGATTCGGTTACCGGCGGGACTCGAAACACGAGCAAATCGTTTGAAATGGAGGCTACAAAGGTTGGCTCCGAAACTGCCTTGGCCGGGATAATTGAAGCGGTGCGCAGGGCTCAGGGGTCGAAAGCGCCGATTCAGCGCCTCGTTGACCAAGTTTCGGGCGTGTTTGTGCCGATTGTGATGGTCGTGGCGTTGATTACAGCCGCACTTTGGTTTTTGTACGGAACACCACAGCAAGCCATTGTGAATATGGTGGCGGTTCTGGTGATTGCGTGTCCGTGTGCGCTCGGATTAGCCACGCCAACGGCGATAATGGTCGGATCGGGTAGGGCGGCCGAAAAAGGCATTCTCATCAAAGATGCAGTAACATTAGAGCAGGCGCGGTCGGTGAAAACCATCCTTTTCGACAAAACCGGAACCCTCACCACCGGCAGCATGAAATTGGCGGATGTACACCTGGCGGGCGACTACAACCGTAACGAAATTCTGAAAATGGCCGCGTCGGTCGAGCAGGAAAGCGATCACCCAATAGCGAAAAGTATAGTCAACGCAGCTGCGGAGGAGGGTATTGCTCTGGAGCGCGGACTCTCCATCGAAACCCGGGCCGGAGTTGGCATCAGCGGAATTGTCGGTAGCAACACGGTCGAAATTGGCTCAGTTAAAACCCTGGATGAAGCGCAACGACGCGAAGCTGAGGAGTACATTTCGGAGGCTCAGAAGCAGGGCAGAACGGTTCTGGTTATGTTGGTGGACCGCAAACCAGCTGCGTTTTTGGCCATGGAAGATGAAATCCGTTCGGAAGCCAAAGAGGTGGTTGAAAAGCTGAAATCAGCTAATATTCGTGTGGTCATGCTAACCGGAGATCAGACCAGAACGGCGAAAGCGGTCGCGGCCCGACTCGGAATCGACCATGTTGAGGCAGAGGTGAGTCCGACAGGTAAATCTGATATCGTGAAACGTTATCAGTCGGAGTTCGGCGATGTGGCCATGGTGGGCGACGGGATTAACGACGCCGCGGCACTCACCCAAGCAGACTTAGGAATAGCGATGTCGGGCGGATCCGATCTGGCCGTTTCATCATCCGATATTACCATTGTGGGCGATGACCTACATGCCATTGCTGAAAGTATAACCCTCAGCCGGAAAGTCCTCAAGGTAATACGGCAAAACTTGTTTTGGGCTTTCTTATACAACACGCTAGGAATTCCCTTGGCCGCACTCGGATTTTTGAGTCCGATGGTGGCAGGAGCAGCGATGGCGCTTAGTTCTGTGAGTGTAGTGACGAATAGTCTCAGAATTAAGCGTTTCTGAGGAAGGCTTTGAGCAAAATGTTCTTCGTTCGATGTGTAGTAATAATATAATGTATAGTAATATTTTTGCTTCGACTTTTAAATCGACCCAATTTCATTGTTGCTCGAAGCCATCACTGGATTTCTTTCAATCATTTTAACGGAATTATAACTAAAACAACTGGTTAGGAGTAAATGCCATTTTTAAACAGAGAACCACTTTGCCAAGTAGTTGATTTTACAGGTGATGAGTTTTTTACAAATTTGGATAAAATAATACGTAAATAAGTTGACAAGGCGACTTCTGTGTTGTACTTTCCCACAAGTTATCCACATTGTCGTGTCTGTAGAAAACTCTAGTCTCATCTATCAAAATGTTTAAATCTCGCACTATCGTACTGAAAATTGCTTTCTTGTTAGCAGTTATCTTTGTTCTACTTACTGGTTAAAACTGTGAAGTCTTTTACATATTAAAAGTGAATGCATCAGAATCATTCACGTATATTTATTGTATGCATAGTAACATTCGCACATACCAACTAATTAGCACGTTGCTAATTGGAATCATGCTGATTCCATCGGGCATGGCTTTGGCTTCCTGCGCCGCAGGCGGATGGATGTGTCCTATGATGGTAACCGATACTAGTTCGGACTGTTGCGATAAAAACTCAGCACCTGCTGCCGAAATGTGTCATACTCCGTCAGACTCTAAAGCTACAGAATGTGATAACTGTGCTGATTGTACTATTTCTCAGTCTTTGTCGTACGCTAATGTGAAGTCTGCTTTCGCTGTTACTTCGATTTCGGATTTTGCGTCACCTCAAACGAGCACCATCTCCGAAACGCTGAGAATTGCCCATTCTGATGTAAAACCTATCGTTTCAAAGGTTTCCTCACCTCCAGCTGTCCCCATTTTTCTTGCGAAGCAAGCTTTTCTGAATTAGGGAGAAAGAATAGATATATCCGCCCTCCGGATACATTTCGTCAGGACCAATCCTGCACGCAATCTGATATTCTTTATCCTTAACTCATATCGTTGTGTTAAATAACATCATTCGTTTTTTCCTCGAAAACAAACTGATTGCGGTTTTATCGCTGGTAATCATTGTGGTTTGGGGACTCATAACCATCCCATTTAACTGGAATCTGCCACTTCCATCCGATCCGGTGGCCGTTGATGCAATTCCAGACATCGGCGAAAATCAGCAAATAATTTTCACGGAATGGCCGGGCCGGTCGCCTCAGGACATCGACGACCAGGTCACCTATCCGCTTTCGACGGCACTCCTCGGAATTCCGGGGGTCAAAACCGTGCGCAGTAATTCCATGTTCGGATTTTCCAGTATCTATGTCATTTTCGACGACAAAGTCGAGTTTTACTGGAGCCGGGCCCGAATTATCGAAAAGCTCAACTCACTACCGTCTGGACTTTTACCTGCCGGAGTTCAGCCCGCACTAGGTCCGGATGCCACAGCCTTAGGACAAATCTACTGGTATACGCTGGAAGGCCGCGACCCAGATGGGAATCCTGTTGGAGGGTGGGACTTGCACGAACTTCGAAGTATTCAGGATTTCTATGTCAAATACGGACTTTCCGCGACCGAAGGAGTCGCAGAAGTAGCTAGCATTGGCGGATATGTGAAAGAATATCAGGTTGATGTAAACCCTGATGCGCTTCTATTGTACGATATCGGCGTCGAAGACGTGGTAAGAGCGGTTCGGGAGAGCAATTTGGATGTAGGTGCACGAACACTCGAACTAAATCGGGTGGAGTACATCATTCGCGGACTTGGATTAATCGCTTCGCTGGAAGATCTCGAGCAGGCTGTCATTACCGTGCGGAACAACACTCCGGTGCGTGTTAGCGACGTGGCGTTGGTCCAGTTCGGTCCCGCACAACGCCGCGGCGCACTCGATAAAACAGGCGCCGATGCGGTCGGTGGCGTTGTTGTAGCCCAATACGGCGCAAATCCGATGCAAGTTATCGATAACGTCAAGAACCGCATCGACGATATAGCTCCCGGGTTGCCCTCGAAAACTCTCGACGACGGCACCGTCTCCCAACTCACCATCGTTCCGTTCTACGACCGGTCCGAGCTTATTCGCGAGACGTTAGGCACGTTGCAAGAAGCCCTCACACTTCAGATTCTCATCACCATCATCGTGATTATCGCCATGGTGATGCACTTGCGATCATCCATGCTCATTTCCGGACTTCTTCCCGTTGCCGTGCTCATGGTCTTTATCGGCATGCGATACACCGGCGTTGAGGCCAATATTGTGGCGCTGTCTGGAATTGCCATCGCCATCGGGACCATGGTCGATATGGGTATCATTCTCACCGATAACATGCTACGCCATCTCGAAGAGTCCGACCCCGGAGAATCGCGTCTGGAAGTCATTTTCAGAGCAGCTTCGGAGGTTAGCGGCGCCATTTTTACCGCGGTAAGCACCACCATCATCAGTTTTCTGCCCGTATTTTTTATGGAAGCGGCGGAGGGGAAATTGTTTCGTCCACTGGCTTTTACCAAAACCTATGCGCTGATTGCAGCTATTGTCGTCACGTTGTTCTTGTTGCCTCCGTTCGCGCATTGGCTTTTCACCCGCAAATTTAGTGGTGAATAGACCCGCATCGCCTGGAATTCGATTGTAATCGTGGCCGGACTCATCGCCGGATTCACTTTCAGTTGGGTTGCTGCGCTAATCCTCATCATTCTGGGTGCCGGAAATCTGGCCGTTACTCTGCTCAACCCATCCGAATCGGATAAAAAAATCATCCTTTATGTCCAAAATGGGGGAGTAATACTCGCCATCGCCTGGCTTTTGGGATCGTACTGGCTTCCACTCGGACCCGCAAATTCGGTTATACTCAACAGTTTCTTCGTAATCCTCCTCATTTCGATAGTAATCGGTGTTTTTCTGATTTTTATTCGCTATTACACTCAGATGTTGCAATGGTGTCTGAATCATAAAGCGGCGTTTTTATCCATTCCAATCCTGTTGGTGCTTTTCGGATTTCTAAACTGGCAAGGTTTCGAGCGAACATTTGGATGGGTCGCTAACGGATTCGAAAAAGTGAACATTAATATCCGAACGACATCGGTGTACAGC
>JAIUMT010000101.1 GCA_022565415.1 Balneolales bacterium
GATTTGGCATTACCTTCAAATACTGATTCGAAGCATTTCGGCGAGATTTCAGCGCGAGAAGATAAAGGGGCTTTAGAGTCATTAAGTAGTGGCAGTGGCAACTATGATGGCGCAAGTAAACCGGCAAGAGCTTCTGATTTTGCAAAGTTTTCAGGATCGGAGTCAAATATGGATCCAGAGGTTGGCGAGCCACAACATAGTTTCCAAAGCGGAAACCTACTAAACGTTGATCCAGAAGAAGACCATCTTGGAAATACCTCAAATGACATCAATATACAAAGTGGTAACCAACCCCGTAGCGGACCACTAAGTAGATACTTAGTCACCAAATCGCGTCCGCTTTTCGGAATTCTCTCTATTACTACCATCATCGCCCTAATTTTGCTCCCCGGAATCCGTTTCGAGTACGCATTCAACAAACTCGAACCTCAGCCAACCGAAGAATCCCATTTCAATCAACTTCGATCTACATTTGATAACGGAACCCGAAGCGATGCCGCATTCTATCTGTTCGACGAGCGACATCAGGCCATAACCGCCTCCGAAAAATTGCAGGAATCGGACAGATTTACCACCATCGGATTCGTAGAAAGTATTCACGACCGGTTTCCCGGCACCGATGCAGAAGCAACAAAAAAACTGACCAAAATCGACGGAATTCGTGAAATTTTAAACGATAATTTGCTGAGGGAATCGATAGACGAGAGCGAGGTAGACGAAAATCTGAGCCTTCTACTAGTTGCATCCGAACAAACCACTCCCCTGTCGGTCGATGAAATCCCGCCAACGCTAAAAAGCCGATTTCTTAACAATGACGGAGAAATTGCAAATTTGGTCATCATGTATCCAAATATGATGCTAGCCGACGGACGAGCTTCGATTCAGTTCAAAGACGATGCGGCCACAATTAACGTCGATGGGCGCACCTGGTATGCGGCGAGCACCTCCATCATTGCGGCCAGTATTCTGCAAATTATGGAATCGGAGGCGTGGTGGCTTGCGTTTTTCCCCTTGACAGCGGCATTGATATGTTTGCTACTATTTTTCCGATCGTGGAAATGGGGCTTTCTGGCATTCGCACCGCTACTCGTCTCTCTCGTTTTGTTAGGCGGAATTATGGTCCTGGCCGGGATCAAGTTCAACATGTACAACATCATTGTGTTGCCGGCGGTGCTTGGGGTTGGCGCCGACAATGGCATCCATCTATTTCATCGGTTAAGAGAGCGGAAATTCACCCATTTCACGGAAGTTTTGCACAGTACGGGGAAGTTCATCACCGCCAGTTCCATAACAACCATGCTCGGATTTACGGGTCTGATGTTCACCGGTCACCCGGGGTTGCAATCGATGGGATTTGTGGCTGTGGTGGGAATTAGTCTGTCGCTGGTAAGTGCAGTGGTTTTTTGTTCGGTATGGGAATCGTTTAAGAGGCCGGCTCAAGAAAGCTGAGTTTAATTACTGGTATCCGGTGTAACCCACAAACCGTTATAAATTACCAGATACCATATCTGATGGTGATTCCGGTCATGCCAAAGGTTATTTCACTGCTGGTGAGGTTGCCAAGGGGTTGCTTGGTAAATAGCTCTACCATCACAGGTCGGCGCACCCCTCCAAGTTCATAGAGAACCGAGAGATTGAGCAGTCGACCTGCGTCGATGCGGTCGAAAGCCGCGAATTCTTCACGGGATTCGAACGACCTAACGGTTGAATTCACCAGAAATTCACCTTCTGGTCCGACGAGTACTTCTCCCTGATATTGTACGCCCTCCCGCACTGTCGTTTCACTCAGATACACCATGGATGAGAGTCCGGCACCGACCGATAACGATCTGGCGCCGTCCCGATACACTTCCAGCATTCCCTGAAGGGGGATTTCGAGGGCGATTGTGGTGTAGCGGGTTTCTGTTTCGATGGACGCATTTAATGATCCTTCCGTTGAGGTCAGGCGGTCAGTCTGTTGAGCCATCTCGGAGTTGGCCAAAGAGAACTGATTCCATGCAAGTAGTCCTCCTGTTACCAGACGCACCTTTGGGACTAGTTGCCATTGGCGAAGTGCCCCAAATGAGAGCCCGATACCCTCGGATAGCCCGTCGTTAGTATGATTGAAATTCGATCCTAATACCAACGAAGCACGACTTAACTGCGTGGATTGACCTGGGTTTATGCGGGATTCTGCACCCGACCCGTTTGTGGAAATAGCAAGGTCTGCAGGTTGAGTCGAAGGCAGCGCTGACCGAAGTGGTCCCGGGGGAATGGGTGCTTCGATGGCGTCTTCATCGGGAGGTATGTGCGCAAGTTGGGAAACGACCGAGTCGTGTGCCGCCATCAATGTGTTGTTTGCGAGCGAGTCTGCTGGTGTGAGCGTGTATAGGGATTCGACTTCCGGCGGGATGGTTGACTCTGAAATAACAGGAGCAACTCCCTGCGAAATACCAGGTTCTTTGTCAGAAGGAGGTGTAACATTACGGGTTGTGGAGGCGGTGGCATCGACAAGATTATTACGGGTTGCTGACGAAGCGCCGGCTCGCGATGTGGCGCTAGTGCCATCGGCGCTGCTTGACGTATCTGCAAATCCGGTGTCATCACCAATCACAGACTCTGTTGACACCACCACGGCGTCTTCACTTACCCACATCCTGGTAATTCCATAATATCCGAGTACGACCAATACGCCGGCCGCAAGTAGGAATCCGGCCGCGAGGTACATTATTCTGCGAGACAAACCGCCCGAACGCTGAGGTCCGGGGGAATTCGGTTTTTGGGCGCCAGCATCTGCTAAGCCTCCAGAAGCACCCGACGTATTTTCATTTCCATCCAACTCAACGGCTGAAAGACCGGCCGCATCCAGTGAACCGCGCAACCGAGACAGAGCTGCGGGATCTACAGCTTCCTGGTAGTTATCAAACGCCCCACGAACGGAGTCGTCGAACTGTTCATCGAATGATTTCATGAATGGCAACCTCCATTTTGAAGGTGATATAAGTGCTGCAGCCGCTTTCGGGCGCGTGTAAGATTCGAACGTGACGTGCCCGGCGAGATGTCGAGCAACGCCCCGATTTCTTCGTGTGAGTAGCCCTCCACCACAAACAGGTTAAAAACATGTCGCTGCATGTGTGGAAGTTGGTCGAACAAACGCAGGATGTCATCGGTTTCAAGGTTCACCTCCTGCACTGCTGGCATGACCTCATCAGGCACATCATCAGTGAGCGCCACAGATTGATGATAACGCCGGGTCGACCGGTAATGGTCGAGCGAGGTGTTCACCAATACACGCCGGAACCAGGCTTTAAACGGCCGGTCGGTATCGTAACGATCGATATGTTGAAATACTTTCATAAAGGCATCATTTACCATTTCCAGGGCTTCTTCACGATGGGCTGCATATCGCAGACAAACCGACATGGCAAAGGCATAGTACCTAGTAAAAAGGACTTCCTGGTGCTTGCGGGATTGCCTCCGGCATCCGTCGATGAGCTCCTGATCGGGATTCAATGGATTTGTTTAGTCAATAAAAGGTGCCTGATGGTTTACGTGTAACCTACTACCATTCGGGATTTGGAACAACTACGTAGCCTGTGAAAATCTCGCTTTTGGCAGACTTTGTGTGAAATTCTTGAGCCGGTTAGTTCCATTTAGGGACCGTCTGGGTTAGAGTTGGACCTTATCCGTGCACGCTGCATTACCGAGACCGCATTTTTTCATTCTCGCGGATCAACCACATGTCCCATGAACAGCAAGGTATTGGTCGTTCGCTCACGAATTCCGTACAGAAACGGTCGGTCGATGACGAAAGTCGGCTTTGTCGGTTCGGGTCCCACACTGGTAACCCGTATGCCTATGGTCGTCACGGCCGCTGCCTCCGTACCTTCTTCGTTAACATCGATGTAGGAGTCTTGCTTCACGAAGCCTACAAATACCGGGGTGTCGGACAGGGCTGAAAAATCGGCCCTACCGCTATCAAAGGCATTCTGCATGCCGAGATTCTGCAGGGTTTCATTAAGGAAGAAATCGGATGTGCGGTATTTGAATTTGGGCAGGTACACATCCGCAGCCATCCATTCGTTGGTGCTGCCGAGCCGACGGGTTACCTCAAGCCACTCCTCGCCGTCGAATGCATCCATGAAAGACTCAAACTCATGATCATCGGGAATCACTATGACCATGGAAAAGTTGCGTCGACCGTAGGGAAGCTCCACAACGTGGTAACCGTTACCGGCTGTGTAACGGGCGGTAACCTCACCCGACATGGTTGGAACTTGCGCGGTAGAACCATCCGCAAACGTAAACGTTCGGTCTTGCGTAGCGCTCTCATCAAATTTGTTGGTCCAGCTGCCCTTGTAATAAATCGCATTCATGAGCACCATCACCAGGTCGGGATCAAGCTCATCCAGCACGCTTTCGATAAGGCCGTTGGTGTTATCGGATGCCCATTGATTGATTACATCCACCGAACGAGGATCACTAAAATCCAGGTCCTGTACCAGGGCATCAAATTCTGCTTTCAGTGCGGCGGTGAAAGTAGGCTTGACATCAAATAAATGATGATAAAACACGCTGTTGGCTAGACTTAGCTTCACCGTTTTGTCGGCTACGAGCAGCTGTTTCACCAGATCGCGGTACACTCGGTTGATATCGACCATATCCAGGTCGGCAGGATAACCGAGCATATCGCGAATCTGGGTGTAGGTCTCTCCTTCAGCGCCATTAAGCAGCATGGTGAGGGCAGCAGACGCACTCAGTGGCGAAAGCATCAGGTTCTCTTGAAGGTTGGCAGAAGCGGCCTCCATATAAAACGACACCCCGAAACGATTACTCTCTTCAATTACTTCAGCCGACTGCGGGATGAGGTCGAAAACATACGGTTCGGCGGGGGTTTCGTCGTTAGATGCATCCTTCACATCGCAAGAAAGCAGGAGGAAGATTGCTAACAAAAGCGGCAGCATGGTGTGCCGGGGGCTGAATTGCTTGAATGGAGTTTTCATAATGGGAAACATTTAATTGGTGAAAATCTTGCATTTGTGCCACGGGACGGCCATGAATAATCATAGCAACTAACGCTTACCCGTCCATGCAAATACAACACTGTATAACGAAGTACTTTATTGCAATCGTGTCATTAGTTGAAGGCGAAACGATATCCAACTCCCCCAACTGCCTGAGCACCATTTTCATGTGGTAGGGAAAAACTGGTAACTATTAGCCCAGACTCACTTAATCTTGATTCGGATGATGCGTTTAACAAATTCCGCGCTGATACAAATAATGTAGCTGCTCCCACAATAATCTGTCCAGAAGAGAGTGCTGATCTAAGATAATTTCTTTCAACGTAGTTTGTGGTTGTGGTCCACAAACCGTTCTGATAGGTCTCTTGTCTTTGTGACTTGAGGTTTACATTAAGAATACCATGCAGTATCGTACCGGTTCCAATGGCTAAGCCAGCCCATTGTCTAGTTGTATTGTTTGTAAACGGTGAATAAACGTCAAAATCTGGTGACCAGTAGAATGCATTTGCTGTGAGCGCAACGCTTGATGTCACAATATATGGCGCTTCGAGACGGTAACTGGTTTGATTCACATTTTCAACAGATTGGTAAGCAGGCTGAATCATGGCAAGTTCTTCAATGGTGAATCCCGATTTTTCGGCCCAGTCCAGAAATATCGGGGCATCTATTGCATTGATATAACTGTACTTGTAATGATCATTGACAAACTCGGCCACAGCTCGACCGGCACTTTGTTCAACAAGGTATCCCACAGCACATATATTGCCGTTACCGGATATAAAGGTTGGTCGACGCGTATCGGGGTGATCGTCATTTACAGGAAAGTTACCTGCCAGGCGATAGTCGCGAAGATGGTCCAAAAAAGTAAGACGCTGTTCTTTCTGACTGGGAGTTAAGTTATCAGGAAGAGAATTGCGCAATAATTGCTCAACATAGCTGAGATGGGTATAAGTACGTTCAGCATCCGTTACAGAACTATTCGGAGCTTCGCCGAAGGTACTGATGTAACTTTTATCGCCAAGTATTGCATTGATTGTGTTCTTATTCGTTTCCGGTAACACCTTGAAGTTAGCCAAAGAATAGATCAGCAATAAAACTGTGCAACCTGTGAGCAAGAGTATGTTTGATGTTCTCATAGTTGGGGTACATTTAGAATACTGTTGTATAACTATAGGTACGGAGGCAGATCACCAAACGCTGCATGAGTCTTAAATTCCTGGAACGGATTTATCTCCACTGAAATGCAGGCTCCATTAAACGCCTTTGAACTGATGGAATTCCGATAGAAACGGCAAGTTGCTATCGGCAAAAAACGCCTTAAAACCCAAAAGTTTAACAAAATGCTTTCTTAAACCCCAAAAATTTAAACTTGTATCACATCAAAACCCGATTGTTTAACTAATAAAAACCTTTCCTCAATACGAAGACCTAGAAATAATAACGATTAAACTGTCTAAGGTCTACGTTGTTCCAAAGCTCCAATTGGGCAATAGTCTGATTGGTGAAACTAGTCGACATTACAAAGCTTGGGTGACCTGTTGCGCAACCTAAGTTCACAAGGCGTCCCTCAGCCAATAAAATGATGTCTTTTCCATCAACAGTGTACTTGTCGACCTGTGGCTTGATGGTTACGGAAGTACATGTTGTGTTAAAGTTACTTAAATCGACTAATCTTATCTTTTTCTTTTAATCCAACAATCATTGCAATGATTCACTAGTGTCCGGAAATATTCAATTATGATAGAATCTTATACTCATCAAGAATACTGTGAGCTACCTCCCTATTAAAGTCTTGAAATATGCACCAAAACAAAAAAGCCCGACAGAAACAGTGTTCCATCGGGCTTTTGCAAGACTAATAATCGGCACTTTTCAATACCAAAGAATCTTAGTATCGGTAGTAATCAGGCTTGAACGGTCCAGATACTTCAACACCAATATACTTGGCTTGATCTGGGGATAGCTCATCCAACACCACACCTAACTTGGCCAGGTGAAGTCGGGCAACCTGCTCATCCAGATGCTTAGGAAGCGTGTAAACCTTGTTTTCGTACTGATCTACGTTGTTCCAAAGCTCCAATTGGGCAATAGTCTGATTGGTGAAACTAGCCGACATCACAAAGCTTGGGTGACCTGTTGCGCAACCTAAGTTCACAAGGCGACCCTCAGCCAATAAAATGATGTCTTTTCCATCAACAGTGTACTTATCTACCTGTGGTTTGATGGTGTTCTTTGTGTTACCGTAGTTGTCGTTAAGCCATTTGACATCGATTTCGTTATCGAAGTGACCAATATTCGCAACGATGATTTTGTCTTTCATCAGTTTGAAGTGGTCGCCGGTAATGATGTTCTTGTTTCCGGTAGCTGTTACAACGATATCGGCTTCTTTAACAGCTTCGAGCATTGGCTTGACTTCAAATCCTTCCATTGAGGCCTGAAGCGCACAAATTGGATCTATTTCGGTAATGATTACGCGGGCACCAGCACCACGTAGCGATTCTGCAGAACCTTTTCCTACATCGCCGAACCCACCAACAACGGCAACTTTACCGGCAATCATCACGTCAGTAGCACGACGAATCGCATCCACACATGACTCGCGGCAGCCGTACTTGTTGTCGAACTTCGATTTGGTAACAGAGTCGTTCACGTTGATCGCTGGAACGGGAAGTGTTCCGGCTTTCATACGGTCGTACAGACGAAGAACACCGGTTGTGGTTTCCTCAGAAATACCTTTGATATGCTGCACCAGCTCGGGATATTGATCTAAAACGACGTTGGTAAGGTCACCACCATCATCCAAAATCATATTCAGCGGACGATCTTCGCTTCCGAAAAACAACGTCTGCTCGATACACCACTCATACTCTTCTTCGGTTAGGCCTTTCCATGCAAAAACAGGCACTCCGGCAGCTGCAATTGCGGCAGCGGCATGATCTTGAGTTGAGAAAATGTTGCATGATGACCAACGGACTTCGGCACCAAGCTCAACAAGAGTCTCGATAAGCACCGCAGTTTGGATAGTCATGTGCAGGCAACCTGCAACACGGGCACCTTTCAGCGGCTTTTTAGGTCCGTATTCTTCGCGCAGAGCCATAAGGCCCGGCATTTCGGCCTCAGCCAATTCAATTTCCTTTCGTCCCCAATCGGCCAACGAAATATCTTTTACTTTGTAATCTAAAATCTTTTCTTGAATCATGTAATGCGTTTAATAAAATGAATAAAAATAGCTACGTAAGTTACTGCGAATAGCCCGGAATCCCAAAATAGCACCTATGGTGCCTTATGGAGGTCAGACTGTTTTGCAAACGTGTTTATCTGTGATGGCATCTGATTGAAAACAATAAGTGTTAACGTTCGTCAACAGCCAGACGTCTCGCAGAGGTTCGTCATTCTGGAATTCTTAACGTTGAGCAACGGCGAAGTGTTCCTGAATCATCTCAACAATTTTGTTATAATCGCGCTGATGTCCGCCGGTACCCATTTCAGTGCTCAAATATTTGCCATCGGCCCCGATGAAAACCTTGTACGGAATTCCTGAAATTTCGAGATTATTCGCAACATCGCTATCGTCGTAAACAAAAACGAAGTCGTAATCATGCTTTTCCTTGAATGAAATTATGTCTTCTGGCTCGTCGCTCCAGCCTGGAGAAACCGCCAATACAACAAACTGATCAGGATATTCTTCCATAATCTGCTGAAATGTTGGCATACTGTTCAGACAGGGCACACACCAGGTTTCCCAGAAATCAACCAGCACAATTTTGCCTTCAAAATCGGAAACCGCAATTCGCTCGTCGGAATCGAGTGCCGTAAATGACGCGGTCTCGATTATATCTATGTAATCGCCAGATCCGCTCGATTTCGATGAGCTTCGAAAATCAAGAAATGACACCGCAATCAGCGCCACGACCGTGAGAACGACCAATATTTTTATGCCGTTATTCATTATGTTTTATTTTTCTGTGAGGTGCAAAGCGGAAAATTACCCCAGTTTTGCACACATTTTATTTAGTTGTAAAATAACGCATTTACCTCAGATTTAGTTTAAATATGCGTAAATATATGTGATGTGTCGGAGTGTCGGCGTCGCGACCAATCCTGTATATTACAAGCTAATTTTAGCGAATTCATTTCACCCATGCCAACGCATTGTCCCTGCCCCCTTTGCAATTTCGAAAAAAACACCGCCGACCTGGTCAGTCAAGATGACCGAATCTTCGGAAAATGCGTTCAATGTTCGCTCATATACTGCAATCCGTCGGCACATCCCACCATCACGCTCGAGCAAGAACGATACGACACCCATCTAAACACCCCCGAAAACCCCGGGTATCGGTCGTTTTTGAGTCGGGCGGTTGACCCGGTTTTAGAAATACTTCGGACTAATGTCGATTCTGCAAAACCCAGTGGTGATGCGAAGCACCCGAGCACCAGTCTGCGCTTTCCCTTTCCTGATGGCGATTTCGAGGTTGTAAAGAATAGTCGTGGCACTGAAGACATAGTTCCGGATGGAAACACGATCGATAACAGCAGAGTCGATGGAATCGAAGAGAACTTTAATGAGATAACTCGTGATGGGATCCCAAACTTCGCTATAGATGATAAAGCTAAAACTGGTGATCATCACTTACGTATGGGCTTTAATATGAGAAGCGAGAATACTGGCAGGAGTGGTTTACACGCCCTCGATTTTGGCTGCGGTCCCGGACCAGTCCTAAGCCTCATCCTTCGGGAAAACGGGATTCGATGCGTCAATTACGATCCGATTTACTACCCAGACTGGCCAGAAACCACCTTCAACCTGATATTTTCCACTGAAACGTTCGAGCATTTCCACCAGCCCGGAGAGACCATTTCTCAAATCAACGATTTGCTGCAGCCCGGCGGAATTCTTTGCGTCATGACCGAGCAATGGACCGATATTTCGCGGTTTTCGAGCTGGTCTTATACCCGCGACGACACCCACGTCTGTTTTTACCACACCGACACCTTTCAATGGATTTGCGAGAAATTTGGCTACGAAATCTTGTATAATGACCGAAAACGCGTCATCATCCTGCAAAAAAGACCCACATCATGAAACCATTTTTGTCTGCCTCCGAGCGAGAAACACTCTTAGAACGATTTCATAAGCTAACGGCAGAAACGCCCGCTCAGTTTGGGTTGATGTCGGCCCAGCACATGGTTGAGCATGTTGCCCTCACATTTTCGATTTCTAACGGTCGGATGGAGGTTGATCAGACAACGCCCGAGCGATTAGCGAACATCACCAAACGGCGGCTATTGCAGACAGATATGGAGTTTCCGAAAGGATTTAAAGCACCGATTTTGCCCGAAAATGAGACGATTCCGTTGGTAAACGAGAACCTGGAGCTGGCGCTGCAGGCTTTGGAATCGGAGATTGATGCATTTGAGCGTTGGTTTGTTGAAAATCCCGGGTCGC
>JAIUMT010000102.1 GCA_022565415.1 Balneolales bacterium
AATGGTGGCATAAACGGTAGAGGCTCCTCACTTCCACCTATCTGGGTACCATTTACATAGTCAATTCCACCCGTCAATGAGAGCTGTGGAGTAAGTGCCAGCGCCATTTGAACTTCTCCTCCAAATAGGCGTGCATCAGAACCTTCATATCGAAATATGGGCAACCCAGAACCCGCATCAGTTTGTCCGGTCGGCTGAAATGCAATAAATCCTCGCACCATGTTCACAAATCCGGCTACTTCAAATTCCGCAATTCCAAGACGGTAGCGCAGAAAGGCGTCTAATCCGTATCCTTTCTCCGTTGTTAACGTTGGATCGCCAATTTCGTATACGCCGGCAGCCAGATGGGCACCATCAGAAAACAACTCTTCTGCCGTAGGATACCGATGTGCTCGAGCTACTTGTACTCCGATTTCAGTATCGGTCCACGGACGCAAGTTCAAGCCAATCGACCCTGCAATATCTACATCAGACTTGTTCTCATCTATTTCGCTGTTTTGGTCGTTCTGGCGAGTGTTTAAGTTTCGATAATCGAGTCGGGCACCAACTTGAATACGCATAACTGGTGAGACCGGTATTTCCTGAAATGTGAAAAGCGCCGGATTAATATACTGCTCGCCGGGTGTGTATGCTTCTGCTCCACCTACATCGAGAACGCGGCCATTAACGTTGAATCCGACCACCCCTCTGTCGAAAATTCCAACAGGTTTGTGCTGCAAATACACTGTAGAACTAAACGCGAGCTGATCGTACTCAATTTCAACTTCCTCGTCGATGCTCCCATCGGGGTTAAAGTCCATTTCAACCTCTTCCTGGAAAAAATGAGATGCATGGAACTTGATTTGCACCTGGTCGAAGAATCCATCACGTTTAAAGTCGAGTCTACCCTGAGTGGCAAGTCTGTTTAACCGGATTTCAATACGCTCGTCGGGGTCATAATCGCCTTCTGGAATCCCATACGTACTTTGTAAACCCATAACCGAAATTCCACCGATTGTTTCTCCACTTCGAAACCCGTACCCCGCACTTCCCTCAATATTTTCAAGATCGGTGCCGTTAAGTCTTCCTTGAGGTGTTTTTAGATCCCCTGCGGTGCGATATGAAAAACGTCCGGTAAATGCGCTGTTTTCGCGTCCATAGGTTAATCGGCTGTATCCGCTCCACATTTCATTAACGGATGAAACATTTGTGCTGAGGGTGCCGCTGGTTCCGGAGCTCCAGTCGGTTGGGATGTCGCTCGTTATGAGATTGACTACTCCGCCCAACGCGCTTGTGCCATAGAGCAAACTCGCCGGACCTCGAACAACTTCCAGTCTGTCTAAAGCTTGTGGGTCTAATGCGGTGAGGTGATCTGATGAAGATTCGGCGATATCACCCATTCGTTCGCCATTTTCTAGCACTAAGATTCGCTCACCATCGAATCCGCGAATCACAGGTCGTGCCGGGGCCGGACCAAACGATCGCATGGCGACACCCGGCTCGCCGTCTAGCATTTGTCCGATGGTAACATCTCGCCTTCTGTTCAGCTCTTCGCCTGAAAAAGCGCGATCTGGCTGATAACTGACGCCCGATCCGGTTGGAGATGCTGTAACTACGACTTCATCGAAATCAATAATACTTCGGCGCATTTCAATCTGAAGCACCCGATTTTGGTCTGCCGGTAAGGAAACCGGAATTTCCACACGCTGATATCCCACAAATCTGGAGATAAGTATGTAGTCGCCATTGGGAATATTGGATAGCTGAAATCTTCCGTTATCGTCGGTTGTGGTACCTATCGTCGTACCTCTAATGGCTACATTAACGTTTGATATGAGTTCACCAGATTCCATATCCCTCACTTCACCAGATAACTGTGCCCATGCGGATGGTAGCGAAATGATTGTACTTAGTAAAAGAAGTAACGTTATAATTTTAAAGTTCATGATTTTCGAATTGAGTCAATTTTTAGTTATGCCTAAAAATATAACACCTTTATTTAATATGCAACCTAAACAGCAACCCCTCTTTATGTTTATGCAACTTAGTTGCATATTGTGTCAAATCAAAAAAAAACCTTCCACTATAAGCAGAAGGCCTAAAAAAAGAACTTTAGTTCTATTTTATAGATAAGAATGATGCATCTGGCCGCTTTTCCCCTGCTCTCACAAACGTTTCCAAAATATTCTCTCGAGGAGGAAACTGGCACGTCGTGTACTCACTAAACGCACATGGTGGATTGTATGCTTTGTTGAAGTCAATAGACGTAATATCACTCCCATCTTCCGGATAATCGATATACATATATCGACCACCCTGAAATGTTTCAGAGCGGTTGGTTTTGTCACCAAGTATAAGGAACATCCTGTCGTTACCCTCAAGAGCAATTAGCGAGAATGGTTCACCATCCAGATGAAAATGAAGTCTTCCGGGTGAGTTTACTTCCGACTCCTGACCAAGTACGTTAACCACAGATACCGTGGTTGGCTCCTCATGAGCACGAAATCTCGCTTTTACATTGTACTTAGGATCAACTTCGTACCGATCGAATCCTGTAAATGCATCTACAACTTCGTTATCTGTATTGTAGAGTCGAATTCCGAGTAAATCATCTCGTCTAATCACCCTCCAGTGCAGAGAGCCTTGATTCGCCATCGGACTTAAATCCTCGCTAAAGAATAGTACCTTTCGGTCGGGCCGAACTGGCAGGTCTTCAATCGTAACCGGAGCTTCGGGTTTAACCAAAATCTGAACAGAATCTCCCTCCAGCCAAAATGATCCAGCTCTTTCTGGGATATATACCTCAGGGAAAACAATATCGTTATCGCTACCCGAGCCGAACGTGTTTTCTCCCTCTTCGAGCCAGTACATTCCGGTTAAACGAAGCCAACCAAACGGCTCCGTTAACCTTCCCCTGCGATACTCATAGAAGTCTTCAACCTCATCGTTGTAGGATGAGGTCATTTCAACTGCACCCAAATCTTTGTCTGAGGTGCATGAGGCGAAAAATAAACTGGCAGTGAGTAGTCCGAGGACGTATTTCATAATGACATTGAGTTACTAATAATGAAATCGGGTTCACCTCAATGGCAAACCCTTTCCAAAACAATTAAAATGGCAGGGCGTCGTCGTCATCGAAATTATCGTCTAACGTCGTAGGATCGCCCGATGGCTTGCGTTGTCCGCCACCGAATTGATCTTCAGGCTCAGATGATGAAGACCCTGCTTCGATCTTCCATGCTTTAACATTGGTAAACCATCGGCCATTCCATTCGCGACTTTCAATGTTGATAGAGGCGGTAACATCCTGTCCCTCTTTTGGCAACATATCGTCAATTCTGTCGCCCCAGATTTCCATACAGACTTTCTTGGGGTACTGATCCATCGTTTCAATTACAAATTCTTGCTTGCGCCAGGTACCGTTGCGCGATTCACCGCTTTGTTCAGGCAAAATTGCGATTACTTTTCCTTTGATCTCCATGTATTCGTTCTATTATGTAATATTTTTATGATGATGAAAGATACTGTTCCTGCAGACCGATTAAAAAGGGTTTTCGATAAGGTGCCTCACAAAATACTCCCAGGTAATGCGTCTGTGATAAGACTAGTTGAAGTACCCATGTCCCCTGTTTGGAAATACCATCAGATCGAAGTCTTTATTATGCCGGATGAGTTCGTTGACCAAAAGCAGGGTCATGTTCGGATGTACATTGGTATCCATCGTGCCATAAGTTATCAGCAATTTACCTTCCAATTTGTCTGCTTTCAGATGCAGCGCCTGGTTTTTGAAAGAATCTGATTCGCCTTCGCCTACACGCTGGCCCTGAAATTTTTCTCCCCAATAGTACGTGTATCCTCTATTATCCATATTTCCGGCGCTGGCCACACCAACTTTGAAAAACTCGGGCATAGTGAGCAACGCCGCAGCGGTTGCGAATCCACCTCCGGAGTGACCGTACATTCCAGCTCGGTTTAGATCAATCCACGAATATTTCTCGCTAAGTTGTTTCATAGCTGCCGACTGATCGGGCAATCCGTTATCGGCCATGTCGCCATAATAAGCCGCATGGAAGGATTTCGACCGCATTGGGGTTCCCATGGCATCCACCTGAACCACGATAAAGCCGAGTTCAGCCAATGATTGCGGATTTCCACGCCGAGCTATTGAAAACGCGGGGGTGTTAATGCTTCCAACCTGCGGACCCGGATAAATTGAATTGACGATTGGATACGATTTTGTCGGATCAAAATTGGAAGGCTTGAACATCAATCCATAAATATCGGTCACTCCGTCGCGCGCTTTTGCCACAAATGGTTCGGGCAATGGGAAACCAGTCTCGAGGAGTGCAGTAACATCAGCCTGACCCAACTCATGCACGATATTTCCATCCAAATCTCGTAAAACCGATGTTTTTGGAGTTAGGTAATCGCTCCAGGTGTCGAATATGAGTCCGTGTTGGGCAGAGAAATTGATTTCATGATGTCCCTCTTCTGGAGTTAACAACTGCAATCCGGAGCCATCAAAATTCACTTTATACAGGTATTCCTGATACACATTCCGGCCAGATTCCTTTCCAACCGCCGTAAACCAAATCACTCGCGCTTGCTCATCCACATGAAGGATGTCGACCACATTCCACTCGCCCTGCGTGATGCGATTCTTTAACTCGCCGGATGTGGCATCGTGCAGGTACAGGTGTCCCCACTCATCACCGCGGGTAAACCAGATGAACTCATCGGTATCGAAAAGCATACGCCAGTTCGGAACACCGCGTGAGGTTAGATTTGACTCAAAGAATGGAAGATCCGTTTCGGTGTAAATGTCTCGAACATCGCCCGTCTTTGTATCGGCAAGTCGCAATGTCACTGTGGTATAGTCCCGACTGGTGGACACATAAGCTAACGTGGTGCCATCGTCGTTGAACTGGTTATCGGCCCAAGAAGC
The DNA here is from genome assembly GCA_022565415.1 of Balneolales bacterium. Classification (GTDB taxonomy): domain Bacteria; phylum Bacteroidota; class Rhodothermia; order Balneolales; family HLUCCA01; genus HLUCCA01. Next base: position 4,925 of record JAIUMT010000102.1, read on the forward strand.
GCCTCTGGTTAGTCCGCAGCAATTAGACGTTCGCTGATGGTCAGCTTCTGCATTGAGCCAGGTAACCGCCCGATTTGCAACATCAAGAACAACGCGCTTGTGCATCGGCACGATTGAGTCACCGGGAATCGCATAAGGCCATGAGTGCAGAATGGGTTTATCTTCTTTCGTTTCCAGAATGTGCATGATCCCAACACCGCGCTCATCCAGACGATACGTGCTGATTTTCTGCGAATTGTCTGACCAGGCGATAATCGGGCGCTCAGACCGGCTCCACCCTTGCGAATCGGTTGCATAGCCGTATAAATCTTCCCCATCGGGGGTTAATTGAACATCCTCTCCGGTAGACATATTCCGAACCCAAAGGTTATGATCTTTGCGAAAAGCAGCCCACTGACCATCGGGCGAAAGTATAGAAGAAGATGGCTGCGTAATTTCAGATGAATACACGCTTAACCTTCCAGTTTCCAACACATAATTCCACTGCCGTCGCAGCGCAAAAAACCGTATCGATTGCAGATCTTCGCTCATCTCGATACTATTAATAGGCAATTCCAGCGCGGATACTTCGGTTTGTGTCTCTTCAGTTAGAGCCGTAGCCAACGCCTGATGATCAAATGCATCGACCACTTCGCCTGTGGTTAAATCCATCAGCATAAATTGACGGCCGTCTGATGTTTGTGTTCTGAATGTCGCGTTGTTATCGCCAATCCATCGCCACTGCTGAATTTCGTTATGGACCAGCCCGGATAAATTCGCTGGTAAAAAGGATTCAGCACGTTCGTAATCTACTGCTGTAGGTATTGAAGTTAACGTTTCTGGTGTTGATGACAGCTTTTCTGAAGATGTACAAGCTGAAATGAAAAGGATCACGACAATTGTCGAAGTAATACTTTTAGTGATGGACATATATGTTACGTTTGTTGAGTGTGTCATTAAATGTTGATAGCAAACAGCTGAATTCAACATTTTTAGGCCAATTAGAGTATCTTATCGAGAGTTAAATAATTCAAGAACGTTTAGATTAACTTGGAGATTAATCGTATTCAACATCAGTGCAAAACTAGACTGCAAATTTGCAACAATGAGGAAAACGAGCAAATAAACCGTTTTGCGAAACTTCTTCAAGGCACGATAATAATACCCAAACCGAGTCAAACCCAAAAGTCAAATCATGTTGCGAACCCTATCGCTGAAATTCCGCACACATACGAATGAAGAAGCAGTTGATGCGACAAAAATTGCCATTAAAAATGCTCTCGCATCGAAGCAGGCTGTCGTGAAGGTTGTACATGGATATGGTTCTGATGGGATTGGTGGATCTAATAAATCTGCTATCCAAGATTACTTAACCTTGGCTGTTAATGACCTTTCGATAAAAACCTTCATCCCTGGAGAGAAACTTAGACGTGCCGACCTGAACGATTTATCCAGACGCTTCAGTGGCTATAAAAACGACTTCTTACAGTTACAAAGAGACTGTGGAAATCAAGGGATAACGCTCATCATTCTACGATAGTAAAACGCTTTTCAGATTCCCCGCACTCGTTACATTTCGATAACACAACCTTAACGTGATAGTCATATTGCGGGGAAACAATATGACTATATTAGAGTATGAAATAGAAGAAGCACGTAATAAATCAGCTAAGTGACACATCTTGGTTGATTACAAAACGGCACCGTAAAAAAAAGACATCCTATTGTTAAATATTTACAACTGAGGCAACAACAAACCTCTATCTCGTTCGTAAACATAGTGTATGACTAAGTAACCCTTGTTAAGGTACTAATCTATTCGACACATAAAATCAAATTGACCTTTGGTTTAAAGGCCTCTCACCTTGAAAAGTGAGAGGCTTATTTTTTGGACTGAAGTTTCGTTTAAAAGTCTTCTTTTCTTGGTAAACGTTCGTCGAGCATTGCAGTGTGGTAAACGAATGTAGCTACAATTATTGCAGTACGCTGAAGATCCTGTTCTACAAGTCGTTCGTACGTATCCATATTAGAGTGGTGGGTTAGCGAGAAGTATTCCAACGGATCTTGAATAAATTGAAATCCTGGCAATCCAACTCTGTCGTACGAAAGGTGGTCAGTTCCGCCCGTGTTCGCAAAAGTTACGGTGGTTGCGTCCCAATCGCCGAATGGAATCAACCAAGTTCTGAATAACTCTCTGAGTTCTTCATTTCCTTGTAGGAAAATTCCTCTGGCCTGACCCGAGCCGTTATCTATATTGAAATATGCCGACAAGTTTTCATAGCCTTCTTTTTTCTCTACCGATCCGTCTGCATTTCTGCGGCCAAAAAACTCTTCCACATATTCACGAGATCCATGAAGTCCCTGCTCTTCCCCACTCCATAGACCGATTCGTACGGTTCGGCGTGGTTGAATATCCAGTGCTTTGAAAATTCGCATTACTTCCATCATTACGGTAGTTCCAGAAGCGTTATCAGTTGCACCAGTTCCTGTGTGCCATGAATCGATATGTCCGCCAATCATGACCACCTGATCTTTTAACTCAGGATCTGTACCCGGGATTTCAGCGATTAAGTTGTAACCAAATAAGTCGTCTTTCTGAAATTCAACTTGTAGATCCATTTCAATTTCGACGGGAATATCTTTCTCCAGCAATCGGAAAATTCGACCATAATGCTCGCGCGCCAGTGAAATTTGAGGTACCGGTGTTGGCGCATCCACTTGATGCGGACGTGGACGTTCTGCCCAGCCCAATCCCGGATCAGATGGTAGTGTCGCGCCGCTAATCGCCACTTGTCCGCCCCAGCCACGATAACTCTGATCGATAATCGCTAGCGGATTTTCATCCATCAGAAAAATTGCACGCTCATAAGCTGCTTGTGCTCTTGCGAGGGCCCCGGCATTAGGAGTGCCTCCACCCGGTCGTGGCGGAATACGTGTGGCATTCGCCAATTGTAGCAGATTCTCAGTAGAACGTCGGGTTGCGAGTGGATTCCAAGACGGCTCTGCCTCGACAGGTTGTTCAATCAACACAAATTTACCTTCCAGCTTGCCACGGTAATAATCAAAATTGCGGGAATCGCTGATATCCAGATAAACTGCTTCACCAATCTGAGGCGCGTCGTAGCCCGGCGACCAGGCCTTTGGATATCCGATTACTGGAAAATAGGCATAGGGTGAGTTCGCATGAAAAGCAAAACGCTTCAGCTCCCAGCCGGTTCCAAATGGACCCCATTTATGCAGATGTATATTTTCAAGTCCGATTTCCTCGAAAACCTGCATGGTGTATTCCTGGGCTCGCAGCAAGTTCGGAGTATTGGTAAGCCTCGGACCGTAGACATCGGTCAGCCAACTGGCATAATTCATAATTTGAGAGTTCTCAAGACCCTCAGCCTTAATTCGATCAACCATTTCAGCATCAAAAGATGGATTCTGAATGGATTGAGCAAGTAGTCCTGACACCCCAAATGAGAGTACCAAAATCGCAGACAGTAAAACTCGTTTCATAATTTTCAACCTGGTTATTATTGACGGTGAATTCGGTTGAAAATAATAAGCTTTTAGAACAGGAGTTTGTAAAAATATGAGCGCCTACGTTAAGTTGGCTCTGATGCGAATTAAAACGTCTGATTCAATCTAATCCAAAAAACCGGGGTTCCGCTTAAATCGGTAGTTGGCCACGCGAGCTCGAAACGAAGTGTGTTGAAACTCACACCAGCACCTACATCAGCTATTACATCATTGAATGAAAAGTCATTTAATGTAGTGTACGATCCTGTTAGCGAATTTAATTCGTTCATCCAACCCAAGTCGAGGAAAAGCATAAATCTAGTTTCATTCCAAAAATTATTCCATTCTAATTCATCATCTGGCCTACCGATGGATTTACCAAGATCTAGCTCAGTATTCATTAACAACATCGATGTCCCAGTAATGGATTTAAATGACCGCGCTCGCATGGTACTAATTCCACCTAATGAAAATTGTTTGAAATCAGGCGCATCGCCCGTAATAATTCCACCGCGAATACGATTGCGCAATAGCGCTGTTTGGTCAATTCGAAACGCAGATCGAAGCTCACCCTGATATCTGTTGAACTCAAAATCGCTGTTTAATCCAATATCAGCGAGTTCAGCATAAACATCGGCCGACATCACAAAGCGATTGCTTAGAGAAATATTGCGACGGTTGAATGATAATCCGGTGGTAACCATCTGAATTTCGCCTTCCTGAATGAAGGGGTTGATTCGTGAATTCGATTTTTTGCCGAATAACGACCATCGAGTAGTTTCTTCCAACGATTTGTATGAATCGTTCATTATGGCTAAGGAGTATTCAAAATAATCACCTTGCCTTAGGACAGAATAAGCTTGGATTCCACGACGGGAAAAGTAGTCCATATGGTCGTCGCCTGTAACGAACGTCGAAAGCGAATTTTCGATCCAACCTGTTCTCCACTGATCTTCTGAATCAGTTATGTAATGGTGAGAAAAACCGATTTTCAGTCTTCTTTCAAAGCCCATGAAACGTTCAAGTCCGATGGTGTACAACCACTCTTTGCGACCAAAAGAATATCCGATCGAACCAAATGGTTTCAGGTCTTCCATCACGCCCCAACTCAGTTTTTCATCAAAATGTGCACCAATGTAGATTTTCTCAACGCGGTTGAAGCGCAAATAGGGATACATTTTGTCGAGCGCAGAGTTACCACTATGCAATCCAAGTCCCGAAACATCGCGATGTCCTTCATCTACTCCCCGCCGCTGAACCACTCCCTGACTCCGGGATTTTGCTCGCTCAACGACCTGCTCAGTGCCTGCACTAAACCATTCGTTTACAGGCTTTGTAAAAAATGGGTCATCTTCAAACGGGTCATCCTCAGGAACATCTTGTGCAAATCCTACAACAGGTAGAATTATAAATCCGACAAGTAAAGCGAGAAGGTAGTATCTGTGAAGTTTCATTTCAAAATCATTACAAATTGATGTTAATCGTCAATTCTACGATAATATTTTATATATGTTATGATGTAAACCACATGAGGCACTTAGTTTTTACTTAACTTTTAGCGCTACCATTGTGACATCGTCCTGTATTTCGGATGTGCCCGTCCATCGACACATCGACTGATAAACTGATTCAATAACAATCTCCGGCGACTTAGTTCCGTTTGATAGCAGCTGTTCCGTTAGCTTTTCGATACCGAACATTGTGCGATTTGAATCCATTGCTTCTATCAACCCATCGCTCGATAAAAGCAAGACATCTCCGGATTCCACATTCTCACTAATCTCTTTGTATGGAAAATCGGGTTTAGACCCCAGGGGCATTCCTCTGGAAATGAGTTGCTTTACTGTGCCGGATTTGGCCTTATAGAGCAATGCAGGTGGCATCCCCGCTCCAACTAACCGAATCTGATTGTCTGTTATCTTTATGATGGTTGCAGTCATGTAGAGCATGTGTAAGTCCATATTCCGAATTCCTTTCGACATCAGTTTCAACAAATCAATGGTGCT
>JAIUMT010000103.1 GCA_022565415.1 Balneolales bacterium
CAGGTCGATGTTGACGACGAAGATGATGCTCCGGAAATCGCTGCGTGGCGTGGCGGTAATGTAAACTTCGGATTTAGTATGGGACTCGATCTCATGGGGAGCAGCATAGGTACAGGATCTATAGGTGGTCTGATTTCGCCTGCAATGAACTCCGGGGCAGGTTCACTAACCCGAAACCCCGCAGCATTAGCATTTAATGCCAACAGACGACATTTGCTTTACAACAGCAATCTCGCATTAGGTACTAGTCGGTACAGCTTTCTGGAAAACACTATAATCGATGAGTTTAATAGCACGATTGTCACAGAAACGGATAATATCTTGAATGATCCAGATCAGGTTAACTTTGTTGATGGTGGTTTTAGAAGCTATACCAGAATGCGATCAGCCGGGGCCGAAATCAATCACCGATATCCATCATTTGCAGTATCTGTACCACTTCATGACAGATTCGTAATTGGAGTGTCAACACATACACCGGTTGAAATGGGACTAAATTTCGATCTAACCGGATTCCAGGCAAAACTCGCACAAGAACAAGGCTCAGATGAGGTGAGTATCCGCTTCGACATTCTTATGAATGTAGGTATGGTTACCGATTTCAGTCTCAATATGCAGGCTTTCAATGTCGGATTTGGCTCACTAATCTTCGACAGACCCGATTGGGGAGAATTGGGAGTTGGATTCACCTACTCAAACTACACTGTCAGAAGCCGACGATATATTGATGCCGACTTATCTGGTATGGTGGTTGTAAGCAGCGCTGATGAGCGATTTTTCAACAATCCCAACGATGTTAACCTGAACTCGGAAGCCGGCGAAACCAACAGGTTAAGCATGCAGGTAAATGCCAATTATCGTGAAGTTGAATCGGGTTATACCTTCGGAATTTATTATAAAGCCCCGATTAAGCGTCGCCTGGGAGTCTCGTTGGTCTATAATCTCATGCCTACATTTACTATGACCGACCCAAATGCCATTGGTGAAGTTTACCTGCCGATTTTTGTGCTTGGTGACGATCTATTCAACGATAAGATTGAAGTGGACTTGAATGTACTGGAGGCATCAAAACCCAACCTAACGTCCCAACGAGATGTAACTAACTTGGTAGGAGATATGGTTCTGTCGCTACCCTCATCTTTGTCGCTAGGCATCGATCTGGGATTAGGTCCGCACAATATGGTGTTTAACTACACAAACTATACGGGAGATTTCTCGCTCCGAACCGGCACAACTTCGACTTTGGGTAAGGAAACAAAGCATGGTCTGGGTTTCGGTATTGACATGAAAATGAAAGACCGCCTTGCAGGGTGGAATTACGCGTTAATCCCTGTTCGCTTACTTTTCCTGGATTTCGACGGTATTCTGATGCAATCGCTGCGCCAATACACAAAGTACACCAATCCGAGGTATCGATTCGGGTTTTCTGCCATGCTTGGCGAAGGCATCGGTACTGGCGACTACGAAGACATGAAATCAACGCTTGGCATGCCATTGCCAACTGGTTTAGCTTTGGGACGTACTTACAGAGTGTTTGACTCTACCGATATCGGTTTTACGGTCTTTGGTTTCCCAGACTTATTATTCAAATTTTCAGTTGGGATATCGCTGTACTAAGCCTATTGATACATTTTCAGGCCATTATTGTAACAAAGCAGTAATGGCCTTTTATTTTATACCTTCTAAACTTGGTCTGTCATTAATATCATCGTGTCGCTTTCGATGAATTTTACTTATTCAACCTTTGTGTTAACTATAAATTCCGGTGGGAGCTCTTTATTTAGAACTCCGATTCCGAAAAGGGCATAGTCGTACTTGGATGGATCTTCCGGATCCAAAAGCAGTAGCCGATCGTTTAATTCCTGAACCGCTCCCCAGTCATTTTGATGCCTGCTTAGCAACCCCAATTTGCGGGCTTGTCTTGCCACATGAACATCCAACGGTATCATCAATTCGGATGTGGGCATAAACTGCATCAAACCTAAATCTACGGGACTATTTCCCCTTACAGACCACCTCAGATAAAGTAAAAGCCTTTTGCAAGAGCTTTTCTTCTTTTTGCTGGCGATATGTTTGCGTGTTCGCTGAGGCGTTTCCGGCTGAAGTGCAAAAAACTCATCATGAAACACATCCATCAGGTGTAAGTTTTGGTCTGATGCACTTCGGTAACAGTGTGACCAAAACGCCTCGAAATGCCCAAAACGTCTTAGTGCTTGTTGAAGACACCGAATTAGCCAGTAAACATCGGTTGAGGTAAAGGTCCGATGCTTGAATCCGATTAGATTTTGCGCGCTTTCTTCGGTGAAATTTCGGATGAAATGCTCGGGTTGATATTCCATGCGTTGCAGCAGATCGGTTACTTTAGCTAATACAATGTCGCGACGACCCCATGCCATTAACGCCGCGAAAAATCCGGCAAGTAATTGATCTTCTTTTGAGTCGAATGCGTGCATGAAACTCACCGGATCACTTGGGATGTACTCGGGAACCTCAACCTCTTCGATAATTTCGTCGAGCCAGGACTTTCTGTCGAGAAGCTTTTTTTTACTTAATACCTTCAGTTTTGGCTTGAGCATTGTGATATTCAGACGGTTTTCTGGAGTAAATCGGTTAGCTTTCTGTTAGCCTTGGGAAATGGAAAGTCACTGAGTTCCGCTCGCGAGACCCACTTTATATCTGTACTGGACTTCGCCTCCGGATTACCGTTTTCGATTCGGCAGGTAAAGGCATGTAGCGTAATTTTGAAATGACTATATGCGTGTTTAAGTGTGTGAAACGGCTGAATTGCTCGAATACTAACACCCAACTCTTCCAGAATTTCTCTTTTGAGAGCTTCCTCCAGTGTTTCATTTTCTTCGACTTTGCCCCCCGGAAACTCCCAAAGTCCGCCAAGCATCACAGTTTCTGGCCTTTTTGCAATAAGTAGCCGATCATTTTGGTCAATTATGATTCCAACCACGATGGTATGATGAGGTACTTTCTTGGCTTTGGACTTATACGGAATGATGTCGGTCTGAAGTGTTGCGTTGGCCACGCATGAATGCTGCACGGGACACGCATTGCAAGATGGCTTCTTCGGACTGCAAATCCCGGCACCTAAATCCATCATAGCCTGATTGAAATCTGCCGGGGCATCCTCTGGAATCCATTCGCTTACAACATTTTGAATAAATCTGCGAACCGACAGTTGACGAATATCATCCTGAATACCCAGGTAACGACTCAAGACCCTCAAAACGTTTCCATCCACCACGGCATAGGGTTTGTTATAAGCGATACTTAGGACGGCTGCGGCGGTATAGTCGCCAACGCCTTTTAGCTGACGAATATCATCCCAATTGTCGGGGATTTTTCCATTGTACTGCTCAACAACCGTTTTGGCTGCCTCATGCAGATTTCGTCCGCGGGAGTAGTAGCCAAGTCCTTCCCAAGCAACAAGAACATCATGCGTTTCGGCATTTGCCAGGTCGAAAATGGTCGGAAACCGTTCAATAAACCTCAAATAGTAGGGTAGTGCCTGATCTACCCGAGTTTGTTGAAGCATGACTTCAGACAACCAGATATGGTAGGGATTTCCGGCATCACGCCATGGTAAATCGCGCTTATTAACCCGATACCACTGAATTAATGGCGTAGAAAATTCATCACCCGACGGAATATCTTGCGTACTCAACGTTTTCAAGATTTAATCAATCTCGCCGGATGGATCCTGACTGATATTTCGAACCGTTATTGAAACAGGCTGGTTCGATGCAGCTCCGAATTGGTCGGTGGCTATTACCTGAAACTGATGTGTTCCAACCTGCCGCCGATCGGGCGACCAGGTAAACATACCGGTTCGTTCACTGATTGTGGCTCCGTCTGGCAAATCAACACCGTGGTATCGAATTAAATCTCGATCGAGTCCGTCGGGGTCGACTGCACGCAGTGGCAACTGAAAGTTTTCGCCTACAACGATGGACATCGGCCGAACCGGATTAAATCTCGGAGGGGCGTTAAACGAGCGTACATCAACGGTAAATGCGGTGCTATCGGAAATCCCTGCTGCGTTCGTGGCCGTAATCGTAAACCGATTAATTCCGATATGGTTACTCTGAGGCTGCCAATAAAAGCTCTGTCCGCGGATTTCAGCATTGTTAACTTCACTGCGATACTGAATGCGCACATCTTCGGGACTCGCCCCGGCGACGTTTAGGGTTAAAATCACCGGACGTGGAAATGGAAGTACAATATTATCGATGGGTGCAAGGCGCACTGATGAGCTGGAGGCTACGTCCCGATTGTTGCGTGCTGAGCTACTCCTAAATGTGTTTCTGGCCACCTCCGCATAATTGCTAACCCAAAGGTTGTTTTGGGAAATTGTGAAAAAGTTACCGGCTTGTCGATCGGTGCGCAAATCTGAAATCTCACCTAACTGAGAAATTGAGTACAAAAGTCCATTTTCTGTTCGAACGATGAAATAATCATTCCATGATTTGATGTGCGTGATAGGTCTTGTCATGTCGGCGATGACCAAAGTCTGACCGGTTGACCTAACCTGATATAACCCGCCATTTTCGTCTGAGGCATACAATCCGTCGTTCAAAACGTGTAACCTAGAAACAGGATTTCTGAGGGTTACTCTGTTAGAAAATGAAACATCATCACCATTAACATCAAAAAAGATGATTTCATCCTGACCAGAAAGGGCGATTAGTTGCAATGGAAGTCTGACGAGGTCGGTGATATTAATGGAGTTATCCTGGTTGATATCGATATTTTCGGGGGTGTTGTCGAAAAGGGCAGGGGTTAGAAGAGACAATCGGCCCAGGCCAGAATCGCCCATCCCGATATAAAGATTTGTCCCAACCCGAGCTACAGAAGTAGGTTCTTCGGGCAGGAAAGTAGAAGAATATACACCGAGTAAAGAGGTCGGTTCGAGCACTGTGAGGCGTTTCCCATTGCCATATAAGTAAGCGAAACGCACATCAGACCGCATTGTATGTCCTCTTGAGGCCATTCCTTCGGAAGTTAGCACCCATTGCAACGTGTCGGTATTCGTTCGAAAAACAACCAAGCCCTCAGACTCAGACAAAACATACATATGCGTAGCGCTCGATTCCATGTTCAGGATATCTGGAATGCGCATAACGGTATTGAAATCGCTTTCCAGCTGTTGAGCCTGCGAAAAATCTGCAAAAGCTGAAATCAGGAAAATTGATAGTAAAATGCGTTTCATGTTAGAACTGATTGAGGCTAAAATTAAAGCCATTGGTGTTTTTTGTACCACAAGATTGTGTCGCGAATTCCATCTTCAAGACTGACTTTAGGCTCGAATTTTAGCTCTTTTTGAGCTTTTTCGATAGAACAAACCCAGGATAGAACCATTTCGCGCGCTTTATCCTCATTCATAACGGGGTACTTGCCAAAAAATGATGCAGCTGTTTGAGCTATTGTTCCCACGTTTTTTACAGCACTTTCAGGTACGTTAATTCGCATGAGTTTTTTGCCGAGGGCTGCAGATGTCGCATCGCTGATTTCATGCCAGGAATAGCCTCTTTCACTTGAGATAAAGAACGTCTCTACACCTTCTCGTCGATCTTTTTCAGCCAGCAATGTTCCTTCCACTATATCGTCGACATGCGCCATGGAGATGGGTTTCCCCGAGCCTTTACCAACGATAGGAAAGAATCCCTTGGCTGCAATTTTAAACATGGTATAGATATCTTCCTCTCGTGGGCCATACACAGACGAAGGGCGAATAATCGACACCGAAATACCTTTATCGGCAACTTCATGAATCATTTCCTCCATCTTCTTTTTGGATTCTCCGTACCGGCTTACTGGCATCATAGGCATGGATTCGTCGACTGCCCGATCAAAAGATGGACCTGCAGCTGCCTGCGACGATAAAATCACAATTTTTGGAATAGAATGTTTCATAGCAATTCGAAGCAGATTTTCTGTTGCTTCTACATTCACCATAGTGAACGTGCAGGTATCTGCAGCTTTAACCACTCCCGCAGTATGAAAAATCACATCAACTCCGTCAACAGCCTTCGAAATCTCCGGAATATCGTTGAGGTCGGCTTCTACTTTGGTGTATTGCTTGCCGGCGAGCCACTTTTCTTTCGACCGGACCATGCACCGCAATTCGTGCGAGCCATCACGCAAAAGGCGATCAACCAAATGACTTCCAATAAACCCGGTTCCACCGGTAATAAAGGCTTTCATATTTTCGTATATTTGAAGTTTGTGTAGAACCAGAGGCATCTATTATTATAGAAAACAAAATACACAGGATTTGTCGCGATATCAGAAGAATTTATGAACAAACTGCGCATTGCGTTAATTACGGCCAATTACAATCATATCCCTGATGGGGTATCGCTAACACTCAACAGATTAGTTGCATATTTGCTTCGAACGGGTCATGAGGTTAAGATTTTTGCGCCTACTATCGAGAATCCACCTATTGATCATGCTGGCGATTTATACCCGATTACATCAACAATCAGTATTCCCGGCCGCGAAGAATATTTGTTTGCATATGCCTTTCCGGATGACGCCCGGGAGGAATTACGTCGTTTCGACCCGGATTTAGTACATATCGCAACTCCAGACTTTTCCGGCACACAGGCCATGCTTTTTAGCGCTCGACTCGGAAAACCTGTAGTATCATCCTATCACACGCATTTTACCAGTTATTTGTCGTACTACAGCGGGATGTCATTTCTGGAAAAACCCTTTTTGAGTTACCTCAGATGGTTTTATAATAATTGCGTTCACACCTATGTGCCATCCGAATCGATGATTGAGGAACTCAGAAACTACGGATTCAAAAATGATCTGAGAATCTGGGCAAGAGGTATTCAAACGGAGGTTTTTAATCCGGGGCGCCGCAGTGACGATTGGCGAAAAAGCAAAGGCATCAATCCGGATGATATTGTAGTGACGATGGTATCGCGCCTGGTTTGGGAAAAGGAAATGGAAACCCTGAGATCTGTTTTTAAGAAACTGAATGAGTCGGGACGTCAAATTCGAACATTGATTGTAGGAGAGGGTCCCGCACGTGAGGTTTTGGAGACATCATTGGGCGACACGATTTTTACAGGACATTTAACGGGTGATGACCTGGCCATAGCCTACGCTAGCAGCGATATTTTTATGTTTCCATCCATTTCGGAAACGTTTGGTAATGTTACTCTTGAAGCCCTGGCATCGGGTGTTCCTGCTGTGGAAGCTAACGCTCAGGGGAACAAATCACTGGTAAAGAGTGGTTATAATGGCTACCTGGCAACCCCTAAAGATGCCAACGAATTTGAACGATTAATACTAAAACTCGCAAATAATCCAGTATTGCGAAATCAGTTTGCTCAAAACGCTGTATCTTTTGCACAAACTTTTGCTTGGGACAATATTCTCGACAAATTAGTACAGGACTATCACGAAGCTATACATTCTTTTGCCAGAAGATAACGAGTCATACGTTTGAAAATATTATACATATGACATTTACACCCACCAAAGGATGCGCCGCTTAAGAATATTGGCGGCATGCAACGCGTGAGTTTGCAACTGGTTGAAACCTTGCAGGCACGGCCAGATGTTGAGATAGTTACGATTGGTCAGGAAACTAGCTGGAAGAATATTGTTTCTAAAACCACCTTATTTTTATTTGACCTTTTTGTTGAGCTACCGATTACTGTTGAAAAACTCAAACCAGATGTAGTTCTGTTTTCGTCGATGGTAACGGCGTCGTTAGCTCCTTTTATCCGCTCACGTATGGATGTACCATTGGTAACAATCAATCATGGCCACGATGTTACGCTAAGTTTTCCTCCGTACCAATGGTCGTTGAAAAGAGTGTTTAAATCGCTCGATGGCGTGATAAGCGTCAGTTCAGCAACACGTCAGGCTTGCATCGACAGAGGAATGGATCCCGATAAAGGCATCGCACTTCCAAATGGGTTTCTCATAGACGGTCAGTATCTCGGACTTTCCCGTGAAGAAAGCCTCGCAAAGCTGTCAGAGATTGTGAAGAAAGATTTAACAGGAAAACAATTGTTGCTAACGACAGGACGATTAGTTTTGCGAAAGGGGCACGATTGGTTTATAAATGAGGTTCTTCCAAAAGTTAACTCAGATGTTGAATATTTAATTCTTGGTGATGGTCCTGAAATGCAGACCATTATCACTTCTGTTTTATCATCGCCGAAACGTGAGCAGATTCATGTTTTGGGCCGACAAACCGATGAAATACTTCATGCCGCATACACTGCTTCAGATATTTTTATTATGCCAAATATTCGCGTAGCTGGCGATATGGAAGGATTTGGAATTGTGATGCTTGAGGCCAATATTGCCGGAACTCCGGTGGTTGCATCCGATTTAGAAGGCATCAAAGACGTTGTGGAAAATGGTATGAATGGGTATAGAATTGAAGTAGGAGATAGTAGCAAATTTGCCCAAACTATCGATCGTGTGCTCACCGAGGAGTTACAAACATTATCCGATTCTGCCCGTAAGTACGTACAAAATCAGTTTACTTGGGATCAGGTTATGCAACGATACCTGCAATATTTACAGGTAGTTTTGACGCGTTATCGTCGTGCTGAAAGCACAGATTTGTAGAATCGTGTCAATTTGATTGCAACTGAATACTAAGTATATTTACAAAATTAACATATAGAAAGCCTGAGGAATCCCGGGATGGCTAAAGAGACTACAGTATTGAAATCTAAAGATATTTTTAGCAAAGCATTTGAATTTACGAAGGCGGATGAAGTCCGCGCAGCTGGCCTGTACCCGTATTTCAAACCACTAACTGCGACAGATGGTACCGTTGTTGAAATTGAGGGAAATCAAGTCATTATGGCTGGTTCTAACAATTACCTCGGTTTGACAAACGATCCGCGTGTTATCGAAGCAGCACGTTCAGCAATCATTAAATATGGCACCGGTTGTACTGGGTCGCGCTACCTGAATGGTACGCTCGATATTCACTTGGAGCTGGAAGACAAACTCGCCGCTTTCATGAAGAAGGAGGCCTGTGTTCTGTTTTCTACGGGTTATCAAACCAACGAAGGATCCATCCAAACAATCGCTGGTCGTAATGATGTGATTTTCTCTGATAAGGACAATCACGCCTGTATCGTAGTCGGTACTCTTTGCTCTGCGGCAAAAACTGTGCGTTATCAGCATAACGACATGGATCATTTGCGAAAACTTCTCGAGCGTGAAGACCCAAATGTGGGTAAGATTATTGTCAGTGATGGGGTTTTCTCCATGTCGGGCACACTTGCCAAAATTCCGGAACTCGTGGCGCTAGCCAAAGAATTCGGAGCCAGATTGTATCTGGATGATGCTCACGCTATTGGGGTTGTTGGCGATAAAGGCCGCGGTTCTGCATCGGTATTCAATTTACTCGATGATGTAGACTTAATTAGTGGCACATTTTCGAAATCGTTTGCTTCACTCGGTGGATTTATCGTAGGAGATCGACCCGTAATCGAATATATCCGACACTTTTCTCCGGCACATATTTTTAGTGCCTCCATGCCTCCGGCCAATGTCGCAACCGTACTCAAGGCCCTTGAAATACTCCAGGAAGAAACATGGAGACTCGACCGACTTGAAGAAATTTCAGACTATATGCGAAATGGACTTCGGGAACTGGGTTTCAATGTATGGACATCCCAAACTCCAATTATTCCAGTAGTTATTGGTGACATGATGAGCTGTTTCCAGTTCTGGAAAGACCTTTTCGAAGCCGGTGTTTATGTGAATGCTGTTATCCCACCAGCTGTCCCGGCCGGACAAAGTCTGGTACGCACAAGCTACAGTGCTACGCATACCAACGATCAGCTAGACATGATTTTAGAAGCATTTAGAAAGGTTGGCCTCAAGCATGGCATAATCAATAATAACGGACATTCACAAATAGGGTCCTGAGCACCTAGAATATGTCTAAAAAGACGAATGGCATAATATTTGTCTCTGATAAGCGGGAAGAGAAGCAATTTCTGGAATTCCCGTACGATTTTTACAAAGGCGATAACAATTGGGTTCCGCCTCTGCGCCTAATGCAGAAAGACATCCTGAACAGGAATAAAAATCCGTTCTATAAGGATGCAGAAATGGCGATGTTTTTGGCTGAGTCTAACGGAAAGATTGCCGGCAGAATTGCAGCGATACACAATCGAAACTACAATGAACATTCCGGGACAAACACCGGTTTTTTCGGCTTTTTTGAGTGCATTGATAACCAGACAACGGCGAATTTACTATTCAAAGTAGCTGAAGACTGGCTCAAACTACGTGATGTAGATGCAATATACGGACCGTTGAGTCCGAGTATG